>NZ_JBHXQO010000031.1:0-93167 GCF_042717135.1 Streptomyces sp. NPDC058620 | reverse complement strand
GGCGAGCGGCTGCCCGGGTTCATGGTGCCGTCGGTGTTCGTGGAGCTTGCCGCGCTGCCGCTCACCCCGAACGGCAAGATCGACCGCGCCGCACTCCGGGCGCTCGACGGCGTGACCCAGGTCGGAGCGGGGCAGGGATATGTCGCGCCCCGTAGCGAGACGGAGCGTGTCCTCGCGGAGATGTGGGCCGAGCTCCTGGGGGTGGAACGGGTCGGGGTCGACGACAACTTCTTCGACCTGGGCGGTCACTCACTGCTCGCCACGCAGGTGGTGTCCCGCATCCGGGCGGTGTTCGCGGTCGATCTGCCGCTGGCGTCGGTCTTCGACCGGCCCACGGTCGCGGCGATCGCCACGATCGTCGGAAGCGGTGCTGACGCGGAGGACACGGAGTACGAGGAGTTCGACCTCTAACATCCCGGGTCTCATCCTCAGGTAGGAGACCGCCCCTCCCTCGCACGAGGGAGGGGTGGTCTGCTTCGTCCCTCACGCGAGCACCGTGGAACGTCGCTCCTTGCCGTGACGACCCGTACCCCTCCTCTTCCGTAGCCTTCTTCCATGGAGAAGACGATCGATGGGTCGCAAGCCGTGATCGAGGTCAGGGACGTCTACAAGCGCTTCGGCAGCACACAGGCGCTGGACGGCATGTCGTTCGCCGTCAGACCGGGGCAGATCACGGGCTTCGTCGGTCCGAACGGCGCCGGGAAGTCCACGACGATGCGTGTCATCCTCGGCCTGGACAAGCCGGACAAGGGGAGTGCGCTGGTCGGCGGGCGCCCGTACCAGACGCTGCGCACGCCCCTCAAGCACGTCGGTGCGCTGCTCGACGCCGCCGCCGTGCAGCCGAGCCGGACCGCCCGCCATCACCTGCTGTGGCTGGCCCACTCGCAGGGGCTCGGCACCGCCGCGGTCGACGAGGTGATCCGCAGAGTCGGCCTCCAGGACGTGGCAGGGCGCAAGGCCGGCGGCTTCTCCCTGGGGATGCGGCAGCGGCTCGGCATCGCGGCCGCGCTGCTCGGAGACCCGCCCATGCTCATGCTGGACGAGCCGTTCAACGGCTTGGACCCCGAAGGCTTCATGTGGATGCGTGGCTTCCTGGCGTCGCTCGCCGAGCAGGGCAGGGCGGTGCTGGTGTCCAGTCACCTGATGAGTGAACTGCAGGACTCCGCCGATCACGTGATCGTCGTCGGGCGCGGCAAGGTCGTCGCCGACATGAGCGTGCGCGACCTGCTCGCCTCGGTGTCCGAGGGACGCGTCACCCTGCGCACCTCGGCTCGTACACAGGCGATGGCGGTGCTCGCGCAGGCGGGTGCGACGGTGAGCTCCACGGGCAGCGACACGATCAGCGTCACCGACCTGGCGGCCGAGGACGTCGTCTCCGTGCTCGGCGCGAACGCGGTGCCGTTCTCCGAGGTGTCCTCGCACCGCGCCTCCCTGGAAGAGGCGTACATGGAGCTCACCCGGGACTCCGTGCAGTACCGCGGCGTCGTCGCCAAGGAGGCCGGACGATGACCACGACCCTCTCGCCGCCACCTGCCACCGACCGGCCGGAACGGGGCGGCTTCGGCCGCGTGCTGCACGCGGAGTGGACCAAGTTCCGGACGGTGCGGGGCTGGGTGCTGAGCACGATCGGCGCGCTGGTGGTCGTCTGCCTGGTCGGACTGCTCGCCACGGCGTCGAGCAACGACGGCGGCCTCAACGCGTCGAAGCTGCCCGTCGGCCCCGGTGGCGAAGCGGTGAACGACGCCTTCTACTTCATGCACCAGCCGCTGAAGGGCGACGGCAGCATCACGGTGTCCGTGTCCTCGCTGACCGGTCAGGTCGCGGCGACGCCCACGGAGAACGAGCCCGGTCTCGCGCCCTGGGCCAAGGCCGGAATCATCGTGAAGGACTCCCTCGAACCGGGGTCGTCGTACGCGTCGATGATGGTCACCGGAGACCACGGCGTGCGGATGCAGTACGACTTTACGCACGACACGGCGGGGCTGCCCGGCGCGGCGTCGACGGACGCGCCGCGCTGGCTCCGGCTGGAGCGTTCCGGTGACACGATCACCGGCTACCAGTCGACGGACGGCAGCAAGTGGGCCGAGGTGGGCACCGCCCACCTCTCGGGACTCTCGGAGTCGCCGCAGGTCGGGCTGTTCGTCACCTCTCCGTCGGCGACGGAGGAGACCGGGACGGGCACAGGGTTCAACCCGGCCGTAGCCACCGGCACGTTCAGCGCCCCCTCCCTCAGCGGAGAGTGGAGCGGCGACGCCTGGCAGGACCGGCAGGTCAGCGACGGCGCCGGCACAAACGGCAGCTACAGCCAGTCGACGAAGGGCGAGGTGACCTCGTCCGGCGCGGGCTACACCATCACCGGGGCCGGTGACATCGCGCCGGTGGTCGGCGGACCGGCCGCGAGCGGCGTGCGCATCCTCTCGAACTTCCTCGTCGGTGCGTTCGCAGGGCTGATCATGATGGTGGTCGTGGCCGCGGGCTACGTGACCGTCGAGTACCGGCGAGGGCTGATCGGCGTCACCTTCGCGGCCAGTCCGCGCAGAGGCCGTGTGCTGGTGACGAAGGCCCTCGTGGTGGGCAGCGCGGCCTTCCTCGCCGGAGCGATCGCGGCCGCTGTCATGGTGCCCTTCGGTGCGGCACGGTCCCTCGCGAACGGCTTCCCCGTCCTGACGGTGCCGTCAGCCACCGAGCTGAGGGTCATCGTGGGAACGGGCCTGCTGCTCGCGGCTGCCAGCGTCTTCGCCCTGGCCGTCGGCGCGATCCTGCGGCGCAGCGCCGTGACCATCACCGTGGTGGTCGTCGGCATGGTGCTTCCCTACCTGCTCGCCACCGCGTCCGTCCTGCCCCCGGCGGCCTCGGACTGGCTCCTGAAGGTCACACCGGCCGCCGGGTTCGCCATCCAGCAGACCGTCACCCACTACGACCAGGTCGTCACCGTCTACTCGCCGGCGCACGGCTACTTCCCGCTGGCGCCGTGGGAGGGCTTCGCCGTCCTCTGCGCCTACGCCGCGGTCGCCTTCGGCGCCGCCCTGGTCCTGATCCGCCGGAGGGACGTATGAGATACGCGGGACGCTCGGAGTGGACGAAGCTGCGGACGGACTCCAGCAACGGCTGGCTGCTGCTCGGAGTCGTGGCCCTGACCCTGGCAGTCGGCGCCGCGGTGGCGATGACCGCCCGGTGTGACGCCATGGGCTGCGGAGAGGACGCCACGAAGCTCAGCCTCACCGGTGTGATGGTGGGCCAGGTCGTCGTCGCGATCGTCGCGGTGCTGATGGTCGGCAACGAGTACAGCACCGGCATGATGCACACCACGGTCGCCGCGGTACCGCGCCGGCTGACAGTCCTCTTCTCGAAGGCGGCCGTCCTCAGCGCGGTGATGCTGGTGGCAGGTGCCATCGGTGTCTTCGGGTCCCTGCTGATCGGCGGGATGGTGCAGCCGGGCCGGGGCTTCACCGAAGCGCACGGCTACGAGGCGATGTCACTGGCCGACTCGGAGACGCTGCGCGCCGCCGTGGGGTCCGTCCTCTACCTCGCCCTGATCGGGCTGCTCAGCCTCGGCATCGCACTGATCGTGCGGAGCTCGGCGACGGCCATCGGGATCGTTCTGGGACTGCTCTTCTTCTTCCCGATCCTCACCCAGGTGATCACGGACCCGGACTGGCAGCGGTTCCTCCAGCAGATCGCCCCCATGACGGCCGGCCTCTCCGTCCAGACGACCATCGGCGTCGACCAGCTCCCGATCGGTCCCTGGGAAGGTCTCGGCGTGGTCGCTCTGTGGGCCCTCGGCGCGCTTGCCGTCGGCGGCGCGATGCTGCGCTCGCGAGACGTATAAGCGAACCAGACTACCCGCTAATCCCCCGGGCGGGTAAGGCGGTCTCGTGTTCAACTGCGTGAAGGCGCCGGTTGAACACGAGGCCGCCATTTCTCTGTGCTTGGACTTATGGATGAGCAGGCACGGGTGTCGTACGCTGAGGGCGCCTAACAACGCAATATTGCGTTTCGCAGCATTCGGATGGACCGTCCTGGACGGTTCCTTCGATGCTGCGTGTGGCACGTCCGCTGTCGGCCTGCTTTCGGAGGTTCGGGTGAGGAAGTACTGCAAGTCGTACCCGCTGGGTGAATTGCGTGGCTTTCCCGGCTGGTCGGCCGGCGCGCATCCCGAGGAGCGCGATCTTGCCGATGAGACCACGGTGTTCCTCTGTGACGAATTCACGGTCATGCTCAGTCCTGTCGGTGTCGACAAGGACAAGCGACTCTTCACCGAGGACACTCCGGAGTGGCGCGAATTCTGCGAGACCACTCTGAAATTCGGCATTCCTGAGGACCTGGCATTCGCCTATGTCGAGTCCGAGCAGTCCTGAGCCGGCCGTTTCGATCGGAGAGATGAACCATGGATGAATTGACCGAGCGCCTGAGTGTGGAACAGAGTGTGGAGGTCGGCGGACCCGAGCCCACGCTTGAGGAACTGCACACGCGACTGACGGACATCGGGACCGTCTTCGTGAAGTTCACCGAGACCCGAGGTGGCACTGACCTGGGCATACGCCTGGACCGGGATGCTTCGGACCTCAGCGGCGCCGACTTCGACGCCCGTACCGGCACCGTGCACGTCGAGGGCACCCTGACGCTCAACGACGATGCGGTGCGCTGCATTGCCGATATCGATCTTGCCACCCTCAAGGGAACCGGTCGACTTGCGCTTGTAGAAATGACCGACGCCTGACGGCTTTCCATCCGGTGCTTCAGGGGCCGTGAGCCGATCCGCCACGCTACTCAAAAATATCGGATGTTGCTGATGACGAGGGCTGTGAGATCTGCGGACCCTGTGCGCTCTCCGGTCGGGAACACTCCGATCGTGGACGTTTCCCTAGAGGTGCACGGGACAATGCGGCGGCTGCGACTCAAGCTGGAATCCAAGAATCCTTTTGGTTCGTTGAAGGACCGCATCTCCGCCTCTTTGATCGACCATGTGGCCGACCGTATCGACAAGGAAATCGGCGTCATCGAGTCGACTTCGGGAAATCTTGGTGTCGCCATGTCGGCCGAATGTGCCGCACGGGGGATTCCTTTTACCGCCGTCGTCGATCCGCGGACCAGCGTTTTCTTCATCGACCGAATGCGTGGCCTCGGGGCCGAGGTGCGGGTGATTGACGAACCGGATGCCACCGGCGGATATTTATTGAATCGCATTCAATACGTCAGGGAACAGCTGAAGGTCCGTCCCGGCCTCGTCTGGACGAATCAGTACCGGAGCGAGGCGAACCCGAACGCCCACTTCGAAAGCACGGCGCCCGAACTCCTGCGTCAGGTGCCGGGTCCGGCGACGGTGCTGGTCCCCGTCTCCACGGGCGGCACGCTCGCCGGCCTGACCCGGTTCGCCGAGGCGACCGACGCGGACTGGCGCCTCATCGGTGTCGACGTGCACGGCTCCGCGGCGCTCGGTCGCACGTCCGGGCGGCGGCTCCTGTCCGGGATAGGCGCGAGCTGCCCGTCGAGCTTCCTGGACCCCACCACCGCAGCGGTGCAGTACGTCGATGTCGCCGAGGCGGTATCGGCCTGTCTGTGGCTGTCCGAGGAAGTCGGTATCGGTGTCGGGGGCAGTTCCGGGGCAACCGTGGCCGCCGCGCTGCGGATGTTCCGGCAGGACCCGGAGACCGAGGAACTGGTGTGCCTCTGCCCCGATGGGGCGGACCGCTACCGGACGACGATCTACCACGCCGACTGGCGGACCGCCCAGGGGATCACCACCGCCGGGATGGGCGGCGCCGTCGCATACAGCGGCCTGAGCGAGAGCGGAGAATGATGTCCACAGAGGCACGCGGGCTGCTGACGCTGTCCGAACTGACCAGGGGGGACCTGGAGGGCCTCGTGGCCAGGTCCCGAGAGCTCTTCCACGACCGGAAGGCGCACGACAGGCCGCTGCACGACAAGGTGGTGGGGGTTCTCTTCGCCAAACCGTCGACGCGGACCAGGACCGCTTTCACCAGCGGCATCGTGCGGCTCGGCGGATTCCCCGTCACGTACGGACCCAACGATCTGCAGACGGCGACGGGCGAATCGCTCAAGGATACCGGCCGCATCTTCGGTTCCATGCTGGACGCGCTCGTGGCGAGGACGTCCGGACCGCTCGGGGACCTGCGGGAAATGGCCGGGGCCGGCCGGCTCCCCGTCATCAACGCCATGGCCGCCGAGGAGCACCCGACCCAGGGCGTCTGCGACCTGGCGACGATGCTCATGGAGTTCGGGTCGCTCGAAGGTCTCTCCGTGCTCTATCTCGGCGAGGGCAACAACACCGCATCCGCCCTCGCCCATGGCATCTCCCACATCCCGCACTGTCACATCACCTTCGCCACCCCGCACGGCTACGGACTGGACCCCCACGTGCTGGACGAGGCCGCGAAGCGGGCGGCCGAATCGGGCGGCAGCGTACGCGAGGCCCACGGCACGGACGACCTGCCGGCGCATGTGGACGTCGTCTACACGACGCGCTGGCAGACGACCGGCACCGTCAAGGCGGACCCCGACTGGCGGGAGAAGTTCCGCCCGTTCCACATCGACGAGCAGCTCCTGCGGCGCTGGCCGGAGGCGAAGTTCATGCACGACCTGCCCGCGCACCGCGGCGAGGAGGTCTCCGGCGCGGTCCTCGACGGGCCGCGCTCGATCGCCTGGAAGCAGGCCGAGATGAAGCTGACCAGTGCCATGGCGGTACTGGAGTGGGTTGTGACCGGCAACCCGCGGCATTCGACACGTAGTTGACGCACCGCCGCAAACGGCTGCCCTTCTGTGCGGGCCCGTCTGTTTTCTGCGGCTGTCCAACCATTCGACATTACATTCTGGTCCGAATTCCCTGGAGGGCGGGGCACCGATGTCTGACGAGCAGCTGTTTTTGCGACCCAAGGTCATAGTGGAACCATTGGTGGACCGGTTCTACGTCTGGCCGCACACGCTGGCGCCCATTCAGGCCGCGATGAACCTGGCATTTCTTCAGGTGCCGCTCCTGGAGTCGTATCTCCAGTCACCGAAGGTCCACGTAGCGGCCAGCAGCAATCCCGAACTGCGAGGCGGCTACTTCATCAACATCGCGGAGGAACGCGCCGACGAGGTGCGCGATCTGCTGACCACCATCAAGCGTGAACGGGCGGGCATGCTCCGTTTCGCCGAGGCGATCGCCGAGGGCCAGGAACTGCTGCGCGCGAATGCCACCGGGTTCGACCTGACCCCGCTGTACTCGAAGCTGCCCCCGGAACTCGGGGGTCTGGTCGAGCTGGCCTACGACACCGACAACCAGGCGCAGATCCGCTTCATGGAATCGCTGGCCTACCACAGCGACATCTACGAGGAGGAACGCCAGTCGGTTCAGCTCTCCTTCGAGACGGGAATCGAGAGGCCGTTCATCCTCAGTACGCCGCGCCTGCCCTCGCCCGACGTGCTGGAACTGGATATTCCGTTCCGCCATGCCGGGCTCGAAGAGCTGTTCAAGGCCCGGGTACAGCCCACGACGCTCGCGAAACTCCGCGAGGCCCTCGAACTCGACGACGCCCAGACGAAGCACCTGTCCGGCATGCTGAGCGACCGGCCGAGCCTTGCGGAGGACCGGCACATCGACGCGGGCGGCCGTATCCGCTACTTCGGGCACGCCTGTCTGGTCCTCCAGACGCCCGAGGCCGCCGTCGTGACCGACCCGTTCATCAGCGCCGACAACACCGCCGGCGACCGGTACACCCTCGACGACCTGCCCGACTACATCGACCTCGTGCTGATCACGCACGGCCACCAGGACCACATCGTCCTGGAGACGCTGCTCCAGCTGCGGGGCCGTGTCGGCCGGATCGTCGTCCCCCGGTCCTCGCGCGGCAACCTCGCCGACCCGTCCATGGCGCTCATGCTCAAGCACCAGGGCTTCCCGGTCATCGAGGTCGACGACTTCGACGAGGTGGAGTTCCCCGGCGGCAAGATCACCGCGACGCCGTTCCTCGGCGAGCACTGTGACCTCGACATCCGCGGAAAGTCCACGTACTGGGCGGAGTTCGCAGGCAAGAAGGTCTTCATCGGCGCCGACTCCTCGGGCATCGACCCGATGCTGTACCGCTACGTCAAGCGTCACCTGGGCACCGCGGACATCGCCTTCCTCGGCATGGAGTGCGACGGCGCCCCGCTCACCTGGCTCTACCAGGCGCTGCTCACCAAGCCGGTGACGAAGAAGATGAGCAACTCCCGCAAGCTGTCCGGCTCCAACGCCGCCCAGGCCGCCGACATCATGGTCGAGCTCGGAGCCAAGGAGGCGTACGTCTACGCCATGGGCGAGGAGCCCTGGCTCGGACACGTCATGGCGACGACGTACACCGAGGACACGTTCCAGATCAAGCAGATCGACGAGTTCATGACCTGGTGCAAGGGCCGCGGCATCAAGGCAGGACACCTGTACGGCCAGCAGGAATGGCGCTGGTAGCCCAACGACAGGCAACTCAACGGCTCTTGAGGAGACAGCTTCATGACAGTGCAGGACATAGCACACGTCGAGTTGTACACGAGACACGCGCCGACGGCCGTCGATTACTTCGTCTCGGGAATGGGCTTCACGCGCGTCGCCGACTCCGTGGAGTCGGACCGGAGTTCCATCCTGCTGCGGCAGGGAGAGACCCGGCTGATCGTGACGTCGGGCCGGGGCACCACACGCTTCCTCGACCAGCACGGTGACGGAATCGTGGACATCGCGTTCACCTGTGACGACGTGGCGGCGACCCACGGCGCGGCGGTGGCTGCCGGCGCCGGCTCCCTGGGCCTCTCGCACGGCTGCCCGGTCGTCTCGGGCTTCGGGGACGTCACCCACACCCTGCTGCCGCACGCCACCGCGACGACGGGCGAAGCGCCGCCGGGCCGCCGATGGGTGAGCGCGCCGGAGCCGCAGGCCACGCCGGAGGGCCCGGTCCGGCTGCTCGACCACATCGCGGTCTGCGTCGAGGGACACAGGCTCACGGAGTACGCGGACTTCTACGAGAGCGCCTTCGGGATGTCCCGTTACTCCTCCGAGTACGTGGCGGTCGGAGAGCAGGCGATGGACTCGATCGTCGTCCGCAGCGACTCGGGGCGCGTCACCTTCACCCTGGTCGCCCCCGACCCATCGAAGGAACCGGGGCAGCTCGACGCGTTCCTCGACAGGAACGGCGGCTCCGGTGCCCAGCACCTCGCTTTCCTGGTGGACGAGATCATCCCCGCCGTGCAGCACATGCGCGAGGGCGGCACCCAGTTCCTCAGCACGCCCGACTCGTACTACGACGTGCTCGCCGAGCGGATCACCGGCATGCGCGAGGAGGTCGCGGAACTGCGGGCCGCCCAGGTGCTCGCCGACCGTGACGAGTGGGGCTACCTGCTGCAGCTGTTCAGCCGCTCGCCCTACGAGCGCAACACCTTGTTCTACGAGCTCATCCAGCGCCAGGGCTCACGTGGATTCGGCAGCGCCAACATCCGGGCCCTGTACGAAGCGGTCGAGCGAGACCGGCTGGCCGCGGGGTGAGCGGCCCGGCGGCGGACGGCGCCGCGCCGGGGCCGTACACCCTCGCAGACTACGCGGCCCTGGCCCGGGCGGGCATGGACCAGGGCGTGTGGGACTTCTGCGCGGGCGGCGCGGGGGAGGAACGGACCCTCGCCGCCAATGTGGAGGCGTACGGCCGCGTACGCTTCCGGCCGCGCGTGCTCACGGGCGCGGGGCTCCCCGATACCGCGACCCGGATTCTGGGGCGCACCTGGGCAGCGCCCGTGGGTATCGCCCCCCTCGCCTACCACACCCTGGCGGACCCGGCGGGCGAGGTCGCCACGGCGGGGGCCGCAGGCCGGGCCGGTCTGCCGTTCGTCGTGAGTACCTTCGCCGGGCGGACCTTCGAGGACATCGCGAGGGCCGCTGCGGCGCCGCTCTGGCTGCAGGTCTACTGCTTCCGGAACCGCGATGCGACAAGGGTCCTCGTCGAACGTGCCGAGCAGGCCGGCTTCGAGGCCCTGGTCCTGACAGCGGACGCGCCGCGGCTCGGCCGGCGGCTGCGTGACCTGCGCAACGGTTTCCGGCTGCCCGAGGGCATCGTGCCCGCCAACCTCACCGGTGCCGGTTTCGCCTCACCCGCGGATCACGCGCTGGCCGAGTTCGACGCCGCCCTGGACTGGGCGGTGATCGAATGGCTGCGCTCGATCAGCTCCCTGCCGGTGCTGGTCAAGGGCATCCTGACGCCCGCCGACGCACGGCAGGCGGTCGCGTCCGGTGCCGCGGGCATCGTCGTGTCCAACCACGGTGGCCGCCAACTGGACGGAGTCCCCGCCACGCTCGACGTACTGCCGGAGATCGCGGACGCGCTCCAGGGGGCGTGCCCGGTGCTCATCGACGGGGGCGTACGGCGCGGCTCGGACGTGCTGGCCGCGCTCGCACTCGGCGCCGACGGGGTGCTCCTCGGACGTCCGGTGCTGCACGGCCTGGCCGTCGGGGGCGAAGCGGGCGTCGAGCAGGTCCTCGGCACCGTCGTCGACGAACTCGCGGAGACGATGACGTTCACGGGCACAGCAGCCGTCGACCGGGCGAAGCCCCCGCTCGTCGGAGCGCCCGAGCCCGCCAGGCAGCTCCCCGAGCCGCCGCGGAGGCGGGCGGGTGCCTCCGGGCTCCGCAAGGAAGAGCTGCACAGCAGCGTCTCCGACCCGGTCCTCGACACGATGAACTTCCTCAACGAAGTCACCCATCGCTATCCCGACGCGGTCTCGTTCGCACCCGGCCGCCCCTACGACGGATTCTTCGACACCGAGGACGTCTTCACGTACCTGCGCCGCTACCTGGACCACCTGGCGGCGGAAGGTGCCACCCCCGAGCAGGTACGCTCCGCGCTCTTCCAGTACGGCCCGACCGCCGGCCAGATCCGGGAGCTCGTCGCGGACTCGCTTCGCAAGGACGAGGGAATCGATGTGCCGCCGGCTTCGGTGGTCGTGACCGTGGGCTGCCAGGAGGCGATGTTCCTCGCCGTCCGCGCCCTCATCTCGGGCCCCGACGACGTGCTGCTCGTGTCCAGTCCGTGCTACGTGGGCATCACCGGCGCCGCACGGCTCCTCGACGTCGAGGTGAGGGCGGTCGAGGAGAACGAGAAGGGCTTCGACTGCGCCGACCTGGAGGCCGCACTCCTCGCGGAGCGGGCTCGTGGCAGACGGCCACGCGCGTTCTACGTGATCCCCGACCATTCCAACCCCTCCGGTACGACGATGCCGCTGCCCGCCCGCCTGGAACTGCTCGACATGGCGGAGCGGCACGACATCCTGATCCTGGAGGACAGCCCGTACCGGATGGTCAGCCCCGGCGAACAGTTGCCGACGCTCAAGTCCCTGGACCGCGGACGCAGGGTCGTGCACCTGGGTTCGTACTCCAAGACGCTCTTCCCCGGCACCCGGGTGGGCTTCGTCGTCGCGGACCAGCCCGTCGTCGACGACGCGGGGAACACCGGACTGCTCGCGGACGAACTCGCCCGGATCAAGAGCATGCTGACGGTGAACACCTCGCCGGTGAGCCAGGCGGTCACGGCCGGCATGCTGCTCTCCGTCGACGGGCGGACCTCGGAGCTCAACACCCGTACAGCGGCGTACTACGGAGACGCCATGCGGGTCACCCTCCGGGAACTCGAACGATGCTTCCCCGAGGACGAGCGCAGTGCGCTCGGCATCAGCTGGAACGAGCCCGGCGGAGGCTTCTTCCTCGCCGTCACGGTCCCGTTCCGTGCGGACAACGCCGCACTGGAGCGCTCCGCAGAGGACTTCGGGGTCATCTGGACGCCCATGTCCTACTTCTATCCCCAGGGCGGAGGCGAGTCGAGTCTGCGGCTGTCCGTCAGTTACCTGAGCCATGCGGAGATCGCGGACGGCGTCGAACGCCTGGCGCGCTTCGTACGGGCGCAGGCGCCCCGGCGGCTCCCGGCTCCCTCGGACACAGCTCCGAGCACTGACTACTGATCCGACGACAACTCACCGAAAGGTAAGCGGTGTTTGCAGTGAAGATCCTTATTCGCAGTAAGACCCGTATGTGGGGGTGGACATTCCGATGACTGCAGGAACCATCATGCCCGGGATCGACGTCATGGGCGCACCGGCACCGGATACGAAGGGCACCGTCGGTGCCGCACGGATCGTCGGGGTCGGCACCGCGAACAGCGCACACTCGTACTCGCAGCGCGAGTTACTCGATCACTTCGGCATCGAGGATCCGAAGGTCCGGTCGGTCTTCCTCAACAGCGCCATCGACCGGCGCTACCTCTCCGTCCCCGAACTGGACCCCGACGGAGCCCTGATCGAGGAGAGCCAGGGCGAACTGCTCGCCAAGCACCGGAGGCTCGCGCTCGACATGGGCGCCCGGGCCGTGCGTGCCTGCCTGGACAACTCCGGAATCGACCTGGCGGACATCGACTACCTCTGCTGCGTGACCACCACCGGGTTCCTCACCCCGGGGCTCAGCGCGCTGCTCATCCGCGAGATGGGAATCTCGCCGCGTACCAGCCGGGTCGACGTGGTGGGAATGGGCTGCAACGCCGGTCTCAACGCCCTCAACGCCGTCGCCGGCTGGTCCGTCGCCAACCCGGGCAAGGTCGCCGTCGCGCTCTGCGTGGAGGCGTGCTCGGCCGCGTACGTCATCGACTCGACCCTGCGCACCGCCGTGGTGAACAGCCTCTTTGGGGACGGTGCGGCCGCGGTCGCCCTGGTCACCGACACCCAGGACACCGCCCACGGCGCGCCCGAAGCGCCGAGCGGGTCCGGCAGCCCCCGCATCCTCTCCTTCGCCAGTCATCTCATCACCGACGCCATCGACGCGATGCGCTTCGACTGGGACGACTCGCAGGGCAAGTTCAGCTTCTTCCTGGACCCACAGGTCCCGTACGTGGTGGGCGCCCACGCGGAGCAGATCATCGACCGCCTGCTGGACGGCGCGGGACTGCGCCGCAGCGACATCAGTCAGTGGCTGGTGCACTCGGGGGGCAAGAAGGTCATCGACGCGGTCCGGGTCAACCTGGGCCTGACCCGGCACGACGTGCGGCACACGACCGGTGTACTGCGTGACTACGGCAATCTGTCGAGCGGCTCCTTCCTGTTCTCCTACGAACGGCTGCTCCAGGAACGCGTGACCCGGGCCGGGGACTACGGCGTCCTGATGGTCATGGGCCCCGGTTCCACCATCGAGGCTGCCCTGGTGCAGTGGTGACGGAGACGAAGATGAGTAACGCTACGAAGCACTCGGACACCACCGCCCCCCTCGCGGAGGCGCCGGATCACGTCCTGCTGCGCGTCGACGGACGGCAGGCCCTGTCCACGGAGACCGTCGCGGCCGTCGCCGCGGCCTGTGACCGGGCCGAGGACCAGGGCGGGCGCGCCAAGGTGATCGTGCACGTGTCCGGCGAGCCCGAAGGGCCCCGGGCGCGCGACCTGACCGTGTCGCTGGTCAACAAGTGGGAGCAGGCGCTGCGCCGCATGGAGCGGCTTCCGGCGACCACCATCGCGGTCGCCGCCGGCGACTGCGGGGGAGTGGCCCTGGACGCGTTCCTCGCTGCTGACTACCGCATCGCGACGCGTTCGGTACGCCTGATGGTGCCGGTTGAAGACGGTGCGACCTGGCCGGGCATGGCGCTCTACCGGCTCGCGAAGCACGGGTCGAACGCCGCCGCGATCCGCCGGGCGGTGCTGTTCGGCACCCCCGTCGAAGCGGCGGACGGGCTGGCCCTGAACCTCGTGGACGAGGTGGTCGACGACCCGGCGAAGGCCGTGGCCATCGCAGCGGAGCGGGCGGGCGCCGTCGCCGGAGCCGAACTGGCGATCCGGCGCCAGCTGTTGCTCGACGCTCCCACGACGAGCTTCGAGGAGGCCCTGGGCGTCCACCTCGCGGCGTGCGACCGTGCTCTGCGCCGTGCCGCAGGAGCGGGAGACCGGTCGTGAACGTCACCGAACCCGTACAGGGAGACGAGCACGACGAGCTCGGGGCCGTGTGCGGCGAGCTGGCGCACGCGCGCGTCGCCCTCGCCAAGGCGGCCGCCCGCACCGACGACCTCATCGCGGCCCTGCCCGATCCGGCGCTGCGCTCACCCGCGCAGCGTGCGGATGCAGCGGCTGCGAGGGACGGGGCCCGGGCCCTGCGCGCCGCGTTCCTGGGCGTGCACGCCGACGCCGTGTACGACGAGCTCACCGCGGACCGCACCCGCTACGTGCGGGTCGCCGAGCTGGCCGACGGCGCCGCGATGGCCTTTCCCGGTCTGGTGCCGACCCCCGAGCAGCTGGCGACGGAGCGCTCGCGGCCGCAGGCCGACAAGGAAGGGGACGAGATCGACCAGGGCCTCTTCTTCCGGGGGGTTCTGCGATCGCCGACGGCGGGCCCGCACCTGCTCGACGCGATGCTCCGCCCCACCCCACGGGCCCTCGGCCTGTTGCCGGAGTTCCTGCGCACCGGCAAGGCGGACCTGGGCTCGGTGCGCATGGAGCGGGTGGCGGGAGCGGCACGCCTGACGATGTGCCGCGACGACTGTCTGAACGCGGAGGACAACCAGCAGATCGACGACATGGAGACGGCCGTCGATCTCGCGCTCCTCGACCCCGCGGTGGAGGTCTGTCTGCTGCGCGGCGGGGAGATGACGCATCCCCGGTACCGGGGCAGACGTGTCTTCAGCGCAGGGGTGAATCTCAAGTCCCTCCACGGAGGCGGGATTTCGCTGGTCGACTTTCTGCTGAGACGTGAGCTCGGGTATATTCATAAGATTTTTCGCGGTGTCCTGACCGAGAACGCTCCGGGAGGGCTGCCGGCGACGGTGGAGAAGCCCTGGGTGGCTGCGGTGGACACCTTCGCCATCGGCGGCGGTGCCCAGATCCTCCTGGTGTTCGACTACGTACTCGCCGCATCGGACGCCTATGTCAGCCTTCCGGCCGCCAAGGAGGGCATCATCCCGGGGGCCTCCAACTTCCGCCTCGGGCGGGCCGTCGGCCCGCGCCTGGCCCGCCAGATGATCCTCGGCGGCCGTCGGCTGCGGGCGAGCGAGCCGGAGGCCGGGCTCGTTTTCGACGAGGTGCACGAGAGCGAGGCACTGGACGAGGCCGTCGAGAGGGCGCTCGCGCGGCTGCGTGGTTCAGCGGTGCTCGCCAACCGGCGCATGCTGAACCTGGCGGAGGAATCTCAGGTCGAATTCCAGACGTATATGGCCGAGTTCGCGTTCCAGCAGTCGCTTCGCCTCTACAGCCCCGACGTGATCGACAAAGTCGGACGGTTCGCCGCATCGGGCTGAGGGATGGAGCGGGTGTTCGAATGGCGCGAAGCCGCAGTTGAACACTGTTGCCATCCGGCCTCTATCGCCTCGGTCTACGGTGCGCTCCGCGGGAGACGCCGTAGACCGGGGGCGGAGGCGTCCGGACTGCGCGCTCCGGAGTCCCGGGCGCGCCTGCGGCCTCCCGGCGTACTGGCCGGTTCTGTTCCATCACGCCTGGTGGGGCGGCGGTCGCGGCGCCTGCCGGGTCACCTGTCCGCGCACCGGTGGAGCGCCGGCTCCCTCCGGCCCCGGAGGCAGTCGCAGATGATGAATGCAGGGAAACTTACACCTCACGAAATGTTGAATCCGAAGCGCTGTAACGCCTGACCAGGGCGCATCTGCAATATCCTGTTACGCGTCCATAAGGCGGCTTTGCCAAGGGTGCTGGGAGGCCCGCAGAAATAGAATCAAGGATTCCGGTAGGCGGAGTTGTGGTTCCGACGGCGTTCCGTCCTCGCGCCGTGCGGCGCGCTGTCTTGTTCAGTGTGTGGGCAATGTTGATCCATTCGGTAGACACGGCGGGGGCGGAAAAGTGACGATGGTAGCGAACGACACGGCAGACAGGAGCGTTGCGGGGGGCCGAGATCGTGGTGCTCTGCTGCCCTCCCGTACGTCCCCGGCACGGGATGGTGCTGCACGTCGGGACGTCGGGGGCGAAGTCGGGAAAGGTAAGTCAGGTAGCTCGGCGAACAGCATTTGGATTGCCTTTCGGGTTGACTCGAATGGCACATTCTGAATCGGAACCGGATTAGGTGAATGCCTTGATTCAGTCAGTTCGCACGCTCGAATCAGAATCGGACAACCTCGCTGTTGGGGGAGACGGCGCCTCATGGAACCCCGTGGCTCGCCACGGAAATGTTACCCTGATCTCGATAGCGTTACTCCTGCCCGGAGAATCTCCGCGTTCGGAGGGGCCGGACGAAGAGCACATAGCTAGACTCGCCGAAATCGACACTCCGATCCCGGCAATTCTCGTGGACCGTCGCACCATGCGCGTGATCGACGGGATGCACAGACTCATGGCGGCGAAACTAAGAGGCCAGGAGACAATAGAAGTCGAACTTTTCGACGGAACGTCGGAAGAAGCATTCCTGCGTGCGGTCGAAGTAAACGTCTCCCACGGTCTTCCGCTGTCATTGGCCGACCGGCGGGCTGCGGCTGGCCGGATCATCGCCTCGCACCCGCAGATGTCGGACCGGGCGATCGCGCGTGCGGCCGGCCTCGGAGCCAAGGCTGTCGCGGCGATTCGGCGCCGTACGGTCGGCGTGGTGCCCCAGCTCGGCGCCCGCATCGGCAGGGACGGCAAGTCGCGTCCGCTCAACAGCGTGGACGGCCGGCTGAGGGCGGCCGAACTGATAGCCGAACGCCCCGAGGCGTCGTTGCGCGAGGTGGCGCGTCTCGCCGGCATCTCTCCGGCGACCGTCAGCGATGTCCGCAAGAGGCTCGAGTCGGGACAGGCGCCGGTGGTCGAGCCGGCCCGGGCCCCCGAGACGCCCACGGACGCGCCCGCCGTGGCCGACATCGGCGACCGGCGGGTCGAGCACAAGAGGAATCAGCTCCAGGCCGACCCTTCCGCCGCCCTGGAAAAGCTGCTGAGGGATCCCTCGCTGCGGCACAAGGAGGAAGGGCGGCAGCTGCTCCGGCTGCTGCAGCAGAACGCGGTGGTGACGCGGGCGTGCGAGGACCTGATGGCTGCCGTGCCGAGCCACTGCGGAACGCTGGTACTGGACCTGGCCCGGTACTACGCCGGGACCTGGATGGACTTCGCGAAGCAGCTGGACGAGCGCGTACGGATGGAGAACCGGCGCGGAGCTGGTGAGTGATGTGCTGATGGCCGCGACGTGACCGACCCGACGATGTTCGAAGCCGTGCGACAGGAAATCGCCTACGCGTTCGACAGCACTGCGTTCTTCCGTAAGCACATGGAGGCCCATGGTCTCCGGCCGGAGGACATCAAGGACGCGGAGGATTTCCTGCGGATTCCGCCGACGTCGAAGCCGGACTATCGGCGCAACTTCCCGGCAGGTGTGCTGGCCAAGCAGTACACCCTCAACTCGCCCCATGTCATGCGGTTCCAGAGTTCCGGGACGTCCGGCGATCGCCTCAACAGCGCCATCCTCTCCTACGATCTGGCGCGGAGGCAGGCGACGGCACTCGCGGTCAACCGTCGCTTCGATGATCTCTGGCGTCCCGGCAGCAGGCCCAGGACGTGCCGGTTCGCACCACCGAACTGCTCGGACGTGGAGTGCGCGACAGGACTGTCGACCCTGGAGGACCGGACGCTTCCGGACGGCACCGTGGTGCTGTCCGTGGCCCACGACCTGCTGGCCACACCGGAGTGGCAGATCGTCAAGGCACTGGACGAACTCGACATCTGTCAGCCCGACCTGCTGCTGGTGGACTCCACGCACTTCGCCTTCCTGGCCAGGTGGGCGCGGCGGCTCGGACGGCGGATCACCTCGCCGCGCACCTTGCACATGGTGAGCGGCTACACCCTCATGACCCGTGTGGCCCGTCGTGAGATCGACGAGTTCATGGGTGCGGACATGCCGGTCGGCGACATGATCGGCATGTCCGAGCTGGGGTATCTGGGTTTCGAATGTCACGAGGGACGCCGGCACATCAACAACCGGGACTTCTACGTGGAGTTCGTCCAGGACGGCAGGCCCGTCGAGGACGGCATGATGGGCGAGCTGTACGTCACCACGGTGGATGACGGCCTGGTCCCGCGCATTCGTTACGCCACCGGGGACTACTTCACCCCCTCGGGGAACTCGTGCGACTGCGGCAGCGATCTGCCACTGGTGCGTATCGAAGGCCGGGCCACCCAGATGGTGCGACTGCGAGACGGCCGCTTCGTCTCGCCGGGCGCTGTGGACGCCGTGGTCGGCGACGCACCCTGGATGGACCTCTACAGGCTGGAGCAGGACCTGACCGGTGCGTGCACCTTCCGGTACGTCGCCAACTCCGAGGAACGGGCGGGCGACGCCACGGCGCTCGAACTCCGCCTGACCGAGGCCCTGGAACCGAACCGCGTCCGCGTCGAGGCGGTCGACTACATCGCCTGCGAACGGAGCGGGAAGTTCCAGGCATGCGTGTCCCACCTCTCCGCAGAAGGCGCGTACTGACCATGCCCGATCCCTTGCGGGACGACTTCCCGGCGCTGCGGCGCGAGATCGACGGGCAGGCGATCTCCTACCTGGACAACGCGGCCACGAGCCTGAAGCCGCGCTCGGTCATCCGGGCCGTCAGCGAGTACTACGAGACCAACGGCGCGAACATCCACCGAGGCAAGCACCGGCTCTCCGAAGAGGCGTCCGACGCCTACGAGTCCTCCCGCACGGTGATCGCCCGGTACATCGGCGCCGCGGCGAACGAGGTGGTACTGCTCCGGAACACGAGCGAGGCGCTGAACCTCGTCGCCGACGGCCTGGACCTGGGCCCTGACGCCCACATCGTGGGCTGTCTGGACGCCCATCACTCACAGTTACTGCCGTGGCGGAGGGCCGGACGCCTCGATCTGACACGTGTGGACGCGCACGGCCGCCTCGACCGCGATCACTTCCGGACGCTCCTGCGCGACCGGCCGAAGGTGGTCGTGCTCACGCACTGCTCCAACGTCACCGGCGTCGTCCACCCGGTGCGGGAACTGATAGCCGAGGTCCGCGCCGCCTGCGACGCGACGGTCGTTCTCGACGCCGCACAGTCCCTGCCCCACCGGCGCATCAACGTGCGAGACCTGGACGTCGACTTCATGGCGTTCTCGATGCACAAGATGCTGGGCCCCACCGGGGTCGGCTGCCTCTTCGGCCGGAGCGACCTTCTCGTGACGCTGCGCCCCCTGACGGTCGGCGGCGGCATGGTCGACTGGGTCGACCTCGATGGCAGCGTCGACCGGCGCATCCCCTTCAAGTTCGAGACGGGGACACCGGCCATCGCCTCCGTCATCGGCTGCGCCGCGGCGATCCGGTACCTCGAAGAGCTGGACACCGCGAAGCGCCGTCAGCACGACCAGGAGCTCTGTGCGGCCCTGGTCGGCGGGGCACTCGCCCGTCCTGGGCTGAGCCTGATCGGGCCACCGGACCAGACCGACCGGATCGCTCTCGCGGCCCTGCGCCTGGACAGTGGCATCCCCGCCGGTGAGGTCGCCCGCCTGCTGAGCGACTCCTACGGCTACATGGTGCGCAGTGGCCACATGTGCGCGCAGCCTCTGGTGACCGAGCTGGCAGGCGGGGAAATCATCCGTGTCTCGGCGTACTTGTACAACGAGGTCTCGGAGATCGAGGGCTTCTACCAGGCGTTGGACGAACTGCTGAGCTGGATGGCTCCGCCTACGCCCTGTGGATAACTTATCCACAGGGGGTTTCGGAATGCGGCCGCTCGCGGGACGGTCGTGCCATGAACAAGCACCACGAATCCACCGGACCGGCCGATGAGCAGCAGATCACCCTGCGCGGTCCCGCCGAGCTCGCCGACGCCCTTCCGTACCTCATGGGTTTCCACCCCGACGACAGCGTGGTCATGGTGGCCCTGCACGGCGGGCGCGGGCGATTCGGCGGGCGGCTCAGGCTAGGGATTCCACAGTCACCGAACGAGTGGGAGCCCGTCGCCGACCAGCTTGCCGAGTGCCTGGTCGCGGGCAGCGAGCGGCGTGGCTCCCGGCCCGACGCGATCGTCGTCTTCCTCTGCCAGGACCCTGCGGACGGCGTGACGGGACATCAGACGATGGAGCGGCTGCGGCCGTTCGCGCAGCTGTTGCGCACGGCCTGCGGGACCCTCGACGTCCCCGTACTGGAAGCGCTCTGCATCTCCGGCGGGCGCTACTGGTCCTACTGCTGCCCGGACGGCAGGTGCTGCCCGAAGGAGGGGAACCCGCTGGCCCTCCCGGGTACGACGGTCATGGCGGCGGCAGCCGCCTATGCGGGCATTCATGTACGCGGATCGCTGCGCGACATGGAGGCGCGGCTCGCACCCCTGGAGACCGCCGGAGCGAGCGGCCAGCAAAGGGCGCTGGACTCGGCGGGAGCCGTGCTGGTGTCCAGGATTCTGGACAGCGAGGGCCGGTCCGAAGTGGCGGGGGAGACCCTGGAGCTCGCGCAGGCGCTCATGGACCGTCTCGGCCGGGCCCCCACCGGCCCGCCCTCCGCCGCGGATTTGAACGACGACCGTCTGATCAGCCACGACGAAGCCGCCGCCGTGATTCTCGGACTCCAGGACCGGGAGACGCGGGACAGGGCGGCGGAGTGGATGGAGGGCCCCGAGGCGGCGTCCGCGCTGCGCCTGTGGCGGGTTCTCGCCCGCCGTTGCGTCGGCCCGTACGTGGAGCACGCGGCCGCGCCGCTCACCCTGGCCGGCTGGGTCTCCTGGTCCACCGGCGACGAACCGGCGGCCAGGGTGGCTCTGGGGCTCGCTCTGCGTGCCGACCCCGATTACACCTTCGCCCAACTGCTCCATCAGGCATGCAACGAGGGACTGAATCCCGAGACCTTGCGCCGCTGTCTGCGGGGCGAGCGCGGCGTGGACGTGGAGGCGGAGGTGCGGGCGGATGCCGGTGCCGACCGTCAGGACAGCCACGAGGTCCACGGCGGCGGGGACGTCCACGGAGGCCGGGACGGCCGGCGTACGGGGAGCCGGCCGAGGACCCGCACCGTTCCCTCGCGGGTATCGAAGCGGCGGAGGGCCGCGCCGGGCGACACCGGTCCCGGGCCGGTGGTGGTCCGTCGGCGGGTGCGGGAAGCCGGGCGCCGGGGCAGGCGCGGCATCAGGAGCGAGCGATGACGGCCGTGACCGGGCGGCCCATGGAGCCGTTCACGGGGGTGGCGGAGTCGCACGACCCGTGGCGTCGCAGACACAGCGGCTGTCCGGAGCGCACGGACGGCGCAGAAAGACCACCATGGCCCCCACCGTCCCTTCCGGAGACCTCACGTCCGCGGTCCCCTCGCCCGTCCCCCACCTCGGCCGTCGTGGGCCGACGGCCCCCGCCCCCGCCGCCCCGCCCGTCCGCGCCGCCGGACCTGTCGGCCCGGGACCGCGCGCGGACCGGCTCCCGAGTGAGCTGCCGTCCGCACACCTGGCGGTCATCTGCGTGGCACTGCCGTCGATGGCCGTCTCCGCGGACCACGGTCAGCTCAACGGACAGGGCCTGGAGGGTTTCTACCGGTCAGGCCGCAGGCTGCTCTCCCGCTGTCATCTGCGCGTGGGCGGCCGCGAACCCGTCGCCGTCCAGGGCGGCCTGGTCGCCTCCGACAGCGCGCGCTTCCTGGGCGTGGTGCGCACGTCGGGCGGCACCGGACCCGACCCCGAGATCACCGTCGAGCGAAGGCGCCTGGCCGAGGGCATCGAGCGGATCACGCTGCGCAGCGCTTCGGCCCGTACCCGCAGGCTTCCCGTCGAGATCTCCCTCGCCACCGATCTCGCGGAACTGGCTGACATCGCGCGGGGTGGGCCGGGGCCGGAGCGGGCCGCCGGCGTGTACGCCTCGGGGCTGCGCTGGACAGCCGCCGACGGGCTCGTCTGCATCGTCGCGGCCGAGCCGCCGCCCCAGGACGCGGTGGCCTCCGCGGGGCTGCTGCGCTGGGATGTGCTGCTCGCGCCCGGGACCTCGTTCGGCATCGAGCTGAGCGTGCGCGTCGAGCGCAGCGGGAGGGCTCCGGGACGGCCCCCGAACCGGCTGTCCGCCGATGTGCGGGTCGAGGCGGACGACCCCCGGCTCGAACCGCTCGTACGGCCGGGGTGCCCTGGCGCTGCGGCCCCGCTCCGGCCGAGGCGCTGTGGGCCGCGCGGATGGTGCTGCCGCTCGGTACGGGACTCGCGGCCTCCACGCTGCGCGCGCTCGCCCGTTCCCAGCTGCGAGGTCCGGGGCCCGATCGGGGGCGCGTTCCCGGGCCGCTCCGGGACGCGGGCCCCCGGCTCCCGCCCAGCTGCACGGGCGTCGAAGCGACGCTCGCGTATCCGGCCGTGCTCGCGGAAGCACGCCGCTGGGGGCTGCCGGAGCGGGAGGTGGCCGAACTGCTCCCCGCGGCGGAGCGGTGCCTGCGCTGGCTGCGTTCCTCTTCGGAGGCCGACGGGCTGGTCCCGGACGGCGGGCCCGAGGGGTTCCGGCGCGCCGAGACCCAGGCCCACGCCCATCGGGCCGCCCTGCTCGGTGCCGAACTGCTCGACGAATGCGGCGGGGGCGGCGGCGACGCCTGGCGGGAGTGGGCCAGGGCGTTGCGGAGCCGGTTCAGGGCCGGCTTCTGGATCGACGACCGCACGGGAGGCCGCCCTGCCGCGGCGCGCAGTGGCTCCGGACAGACCGTGCCGTATCTGGGCAGCGGCGCGGCGCATCTGCTGGACACCGGTCTGCTGGGCGGCGGACGGCTCGCTCCCGGTCTGCTGGACGCGGAGCAAACGGGCAGGCTGGCCGGACTCTTCGGCGGACCGGCGCTGGACTCGGGCTGGGGTCTGCGCACGCTCGGCGCCAAGGAGCCGGGTCACAACCCGTTCGGCCACCGCTCCGGCGCGGTCCGGGTGCACGAGACGGCGGTCGCCTGCGCGGGGCTGGCCGCCGCCGGATACGAGAAGGAGGCGAGCAGCCTGCTGCAGGGCGTTCTCGGCGCCGCCGAGGCATTCGGCTACCGCCTCCCCGAGATGTACGCCGGGGAGCAGCGCCGTGCGGGGAGTGCTCCCGCGCCCCACCCGACGGCCTGCCGTCCCGCCGCTGTCGCCGAGGCCGCCGGGGTCCACCTAATGGTCACGACGCTCGCGGGTGTCCGCCCCGATGTGCCCGCGGCGAGGGTTTCGCTGCGTCCGGCCCGGTGCGCCCCGCTGGGGGCCGTCCAGATGTCGGGGCTGCGTGTGGCCGGCGAGCCGTTCGCCGTGCGGATCAGCCGGCTCGGCCTCGGGATGATCGAGGAAGCGGCCACCGGGCTTCAGCTGGGAGTGTGAAGCGGCGGGGCACAGTGTGGCTGGGGGACGGTACGGGACGGAGCAACAGGTGACGACGAGCATGGCGAAGGGACTGTTTATCGTCAGGCAGACGACTATGATCACGGCATGCCGCCCTACGACCCGTCGACCTTCCCGCCCTTCGCTGTCACCGTCGACCTGGTTGTGCTCACCGTGCGCCGTCACGCGCTCTGCGCGCTGGTCGTACGCCGTGGTGAGACGCCGTTCCAGGGCAGATGGGCGCTGCCCGGCGGATTCGTCAGGGCGGACGAGGATCTCGCCGCGGCGGCCGCTCGTGAGCTCGTCGAGGAGACCGGGCTGTGCGCTCACGATCCGACGGCACCGGCTGTCGGAAACGGCGCGCACCTCGAGCAGCTCGCCACCTACGGGGACCCGAAGCGCGATCCCCGGATGCGGGTCGTCAGCGTGGCCCATCTCGCGCTGGCTCCCGACCTGCCCGCGCCGCGCGCGGGCGGCGATGCCCACAGCGCCCGCTGGGCCCCCGTCGAGGACCTGATCGGCCCCGAGGGCGGCTTCGGCCGTGAGGGCGAACAGTCCGCGCCGCTTGCCTTCGACCACGCCCAGATCCTCGCCGACGGCGTCGAGCGGGCCCGTTCGAAGATCGAGTACTCCTCGCTGGCCACGGCGTTCTGCCCTCCGGAGTTCACGGTCGGTGAGCTGCGCAGGGTCTACGAAGCGGTGTGGGGTGTGGTGCTCGACCCGCGCAACTTCCACCGCAAGGTCACCGGAACCCCCGGCTTCCTGGTGCCGTCCGGAGGGACGACCACACGGCAGGGCGGCCGTCCCGCCCAGTTGTTCCGCGCGGGTGCGGCCACGGTGCTCAATCCGCCGATGCTGAGGCCCGAAGTCTGACATCGCGGTCGGCCCGCGGTCGGACCGGGGCCGCCCAGCCGATCTCTCCCGGACGTCCGGCGTATACGTCCGAAGCCCGGATCCGCGGAACGCCCGGAGAACCGGGCTGCACGAAAAGTCGGAATTGTCGCGTTATGTTGCTGCGGTACCCGCCCAGCCGCCGAGCGGTTTCAACTTTCCGCGAGAGAAGCGATGCTCCAGGCCATCGGACTCACCAGCAGCCCCCGCCGCGACCTTCCGCCCGCCGTGGCAGATCTGACCTTCGAAGCCGGTCCCGGCCGGGTCACCGCCCTGCTCGGTGCCCCGGGTTCCGGCAAGACCGCCGCCCTGCGCCTGATGCTCGAACTCGATCCGGGGCGGGGCGTCACCTACTTCAAGGGCCGGCCGTTGCACCGCATCAGCCACCCGCCCCGCGAGGTGGGGGTGCTCCTCGGAGACGTACCGGGCCACCCCTCCCGCACGGCTCGCGGCCAGCTCCGGATGCTCTGCGCCGCCGCCGGAGTGCCGGCGTCCCGCGCGGACGACGTGCTCGAAGTGGTCGGTCTGGCCGGGCTCGGGGACCAGCGCATCGGCACCCTCTCGGTCGGCATGGACCGCCGGCTCGGCCTCGCGTCCGCACTCCTCGGCGACCCCCACACGCTCATCCTCGACGAACCGGCGGATGGGCTTTCGCCGCGCGAGATCAGCTGGTTGTACGGGCTGCTGCGCGCCCACGCCGCCCAGGGCGGAACGGTCCTGCACACCACCAGCGACCCCAAGGAGGCCGCGCGAATGGCGGACCGCGTCGTCACCATCGACGAAGGGCGCCTCGTCGCGGACCAGGACGTCGCCGACTTCTCCCGTACCCGCCTGCGTCCACGTGTCGCGGTCCGCACGCCGCACGCCGCCCGCCTCGCCTCCGTGGTCAACCGTGAGGCGCGCGCCGCGCAGCGCTCCGTGGAGGTGGTCGCCGAGGAGAGCTGTCGGCTGTCGGTGTACGGGAGCAGCTGCGCGGAGATCGGCGACACGGCGTTCCGGCACGGTGTCCCCGTCCACCAACTCGCCGACGAGGTCGGCGACGCCGGTCCTCCCGCCGCACCCGTGGCGAACGCAGGGCAGCGGCCGGACTCGTCCGTTGCCCGCTCCGAACTCCCCCCGCCCATCCGGGTACGCCCGGCCCGGGGCCCGCTGCGCCCGCTCCGCTACGAGCTGCGCCGGCTGTTCGGTGTGCGGACAACGACCGTGATCATGGCGGGCGTTCTGATGGTCTCGGCCGGGCTGTCCGTCCTGCTCGCCCGCTCCGGCGGAGCGCCCCTGCCGAAGCTGCTGGGGGCCTGGCCGGGCCTGCTGCCGCTGCCTCCCGCCGCTCTCGGCGCGGGCCTGCTGGGCGCCCTGTCCTTCGGGGACGAGTTCCGCTACCCCGCGCTCGCCGCCGGCCGTGGGACCGTCCCCCGCCGGATCGGTCTGCTCCTGGCCAAACTGACGGTCTCCGCGGGAGTCGGGCTCCTGCTCGCGGCGCTGGTGGTGCTGGCCGACGCGCAGCTCCTGCGCCTCGTCTACGGCGGCGACTTGATCAAGGTGCCCGCGAACGTCGTTCCACTGGCCGTCGGTTGGGCCGGTCTGACCGTCGGCTGCGCGTGGGCGGGGCTGCTGGCCGCGGGCATCTTCCGGGTGACCGGAGCCGGTATCGCCGCGGTCCTGGCCGTTCCCGTACTCGTCGTCCCGCTCGTCCAGAAGGTGCTGGCGGGCCCGTCCGCCCGTTCGATCGCCGGACTTCCGGGCAGGCTGCGCGAGCTGACCTGGCTGCAGTGGCCGGACGAGGCGGACCGGTGGGTGCTCGGTGTCGTGAAGGTCGTGACGCAGCCGGTGGGGGCGGCGCTTTCCCTGTCGTTGTCAGCCCTGATCTGCGCATATGTGATCACGAGCCTTCGAGGAAGGGCTCGTTGGTGATCACGCGGGTTCCGGACGGCGGTCGGCCGCCCCGAACTCCCTAGGAAATGCCCGCTTTATGCATATATGGCGTCAATTGCGGGGCAGGCGCCGATCACCCTTTCGTGTGCTTTTCACCAAAGACCTCAAGGGGTGAGTGAGCCGCGCCGACAAAGGATGCGTGAGTACCCTTGCGCACACCATGATGACCGCCGCCCGCACCGTCGAATCCGGCCTCGCCGGCTCGGGCGAACTCGACCGCTACCCCTACGCGGAGGCGCCGGCCGGCGAACGCGCCGCGCTGCGTTCCTGGGGCGGTACCGATTCCGAGTTGGGACGGGCGAGCCGACGGGGGGCGGCCAGCCGCGGCCGTGGACTCCACGGCCAACTTGTTCAGCAGCTGGGCCAGATGATCGTTTCCGGGGATCTGGGTGCCGACCGCCCGCTCGTTCCCGAGGAGATCGGCCAGCGCTTCGAGGTCTCCCGCACCGTCGTGCGCGAGTCGCTGCGCGTTCTCGAGGCCAAGGGCCTGGTCAGCGCCCGTCCGAACGTGGGCACCAGGGTCCGCCCGGTCAGCGACTGGAATCTGCTGGACCCCGACATCATCGAATGGCGGGCGTACGGCCCGTCTCGCGATGACCAGCGCAGGGAGCTGGGCGAGCTCCGGTGGACGATCGAGCCGCTCGCCGCCCGGCTCGCCGCCGGTCACGGGCGCGAGGACCTTCAGCAGCGTCTCGGCGACATGGTCGAGATCATGGGCCACGCGATGGCGCAGGGTGACGGGATCACCTTCTCCCGCGCCGACGCGGAGTTCCACGCCCTGCTGATCCAGGCCGCGGGCAACCGCATGCTGGAGCACCTCTCGGGCATCGTCTCGGCGGCGCTCCAGGTGTCCGGCGCACCCGTCACCGGCTGTGACCGGCCGACCGAGGCGTCGCTCGGTCACCACGCGCGCATCGTCGAGGCACTCGCGACAGGTGATTCCGTCGGCGCCGAGGCGGCGATGCGCCAGCTGCTCATGGTTCACCCGGAAGTGGAGCGAGTGGTTCCCGCGCCGCGCGAGCACTGAGCGCAGCACGTCGGGGTACATGGACCATGTGTCGCCGGATCACCGCGATCCGGCGGCACAATTGTGGAGAGATGTCACCTCTGGCACTGTTCGTCGCAAATGAGGTGTGACTCGGGCCACGCGGATTGGGCGTAACACTCCTCGAAACAGTGCGATGACTTAAGAGGTGACCGTCGCGGAAGGAATACAGCAGCTACCCAGTGCGCTGTGCAGTTCTGAGGCCAAACCCGCGCCGTCGGCAACATTCCCAGCCGACGGTCGTCGGTTCCAGCCCTTTCAGGGGCCGGGCCGGAAGCCGTTTCCATCGTTCCGAGAGGTTGTTCGTGTCGGCCAGCACATCCCGTACGCTCCCGCCGGAGATCGCCGAGTCCGAGTCTGTGATGGCGCTCATCGAGCGGGGAAAGGCTGATGGGCAGATCGCCGGCGATGACGTGCGTCGGGCCTTCGAGGCTGACCAGATTCCGCCAACCCAGTGGAAGAATGTTCTGCGCAGCCTCAACCAGATCCTCGAGGAAGAGGGTGTGACGCTGATGGTCAGTGCCGCGGAGTCGCCGAAGCGCGCCCGCAAGAGCGTCGCAGCGAAGAGCCCGGTCAAGCGCACCGCCACCAAGACCGTCGCGGCCAAGACGACCGTGACCAGGACCGTCGCGGCCACGGCCGCCCCGACGGCCGAGAGCGCGGATGCGGCGGCCGACGATGCCACCGCGACCGCTCCGGCCAAGAAGGCCGCAGCCAAGAAGACGGTTGCCAAGAAGACTGCCGTGAAGAAGACGGCAGCCAAGAAGACAGCAGCGAAGAAGTCCGGCAAGCAGGACGACGAGCTCCTCGACGGCGACGAGCCGGCCGAGGACGTCAAGGCCGGCAAGGGCGAGGAAGAGGAGGGCGAGGGCGAGAACAAGGGCTTCGTCCTCTCCGATGACGACGAGGACGACGCACCTGCGCAGCAGGTCGCCGTCGCCGGCGCCACGGCCGACCCCGTCAAGGACTACCTGAAGCAGATCGGCAAGGTCCCGCTCCTCAACGCCGAGCAGGAGGTCGAGCTCGCCAAGCGCATCGAGGCGGGTCTGTTCGCCGAGGACAAGCTGGCGAATTCCGACAAGCTGGCTCCGAAGCTCAAGCGCGAGCTGGAGATCATCGCCGAGGACGGCCGCCGCGCCAAGAACCACCTGCTGGAGGCCAACCTCCGACTCGTGGTCTCCCTGGCCAAGCGCTACACCGGCCGGGGCATGCTCTTCCTGGACCTGATCCAGGAGGGCAACCTGGGTCTGATCCGCGCGGTCGAGAAGTTCGACTACACCAAGGGCTACAAGTTCTCCACGTACGCCACCTGGTGGATTCGTCAGGCGATCACCCGCGCCATGGCCGACCAGGCCCGCACCATCCGTATCCCGGTGCACATGGTCGAGGTCATCAACAAGCTCGCGCGCGTGCAGCGCCAGATGCTCCAGGACCTGGGCCGTGAGCCCACCCCGGAGGAGCTGGCCAAGGAGCTCGACATGACCCCTGAGAAGGTCATCGAGGTCCAGAAGTACGGCCGTGAGCCGATCTCCCTCCACACCCCGCTGGGTGAGGACGGCGACAGCGAGTTCGGAGACCTGATCGAGGACTCCGAGGCGGTCGTTCCGGCCGACGCGGTCAGCTTCACGCTGCTCCAGGAGCAGCTGCACTCGGTGCTCGACACGCTCTCGGAGCGTGAGGCGGGCGTGGTCTCGATGCGCTTCGGTCTCACCGATGGTCAGCCGAAGACGCTCGACGAGATCGGCAAGGTCTACGGCGTGACGCGTGAGCGCATCCGTCAGATCGAGTCGAAGACCATGTCGAAGCTGCGTCACCCGTCGCGTTCGCAGGTGCTGCGCGACTATCTCGACTAAGCCGGCCGTACGCAGGCCGAGGGCCCGGACCCCATGGGGGAAGCCGGGCCCTCGGCCTTTGCGCGCATGCGGCCCGGGGCCGGCTGGATGACTCTGAGTGGACCTTGTCCACCGCAGCGTCAGGAGCCCTCATGCCCCGTACCGTCCTTCGCACCGTGACCGGGGCGCTCGCCCTCACGGCTGCCGCCGCCGTGCTGCCCCTGGGTTCGCCGGCTCCGGCGGCTGCGGACAGCATCGTCGTGGGTGGGCAGCTGGCGCACGTGGCGGACAGCCCCTGGGTGGTGGCGCTGGCGAGCCGTGACCGGTTCGGAGGAACCAGGGCGGGCCAGTTCTGCGGTGCTGTGGTGATCGCGCCGGACAGAGCCGTCACGGCGGCCCACTGTCTGGGGCGCGAGGTCCTGGGCGCCGATGTGAGCGAGGTCCGCGATCTGCTGGTCATCGCAGGCCGGGACGAGCTGCTCGGGTCGGAGGGACGGGAGATCGCCGTCCGGGACACCTGGATCAATCCCGGATACGACCCCGGGGGGAACGCGGGCGACCTGGCGGTGCTCACGCTGTCCGGGGAGCTGCCGGAGAGCAGCGTCATCCCGATGGCGAAGGCGGGCGACGCGGCCTACGAGCCGGGCACCCCGGCGCGGGTCTATGGATGGGGCGACACCACCGGAGGCGGGGCCTACGCCTCCGCCCTGCATGCGGCGCCGGTACAGGTGCTGCCGGACGGCAGGTGTGAGCAGGCGTACCCGGGCGGCCCGGACGGCACGTACGACGCCAGGACGATGCTCTGTGCGGGCGATCCCGAGGGCGGGCACGACGCGTGCCAGGGAGACAGTGGAGGGCCTCTGGTGGCCCGTGGGCGGCTTGTGGGCCTGGTCTCCTGGGGCAGCGGCTGCGGGCAGGCGGGAAGCCCGGGCGTCTACACCCGGATTTCCGCGGCCACCGACTGGATGGCCGCGCAGGGCTGAAAACGGACATCCACCCCAGGCATGAGAACGGGCGGCGTCCCCCGAGGGGGGATGCCGCCCGTCGGCCGATTCAGGAACCGGACCCTGGCTCGTCGTGGATGCGAGGTGTCAGTGTTGTTCCTCGTCGGCGGCACTTGCCTGCACGGCAGTGAGCCGATCCGTCTCATCCTGTATTTCCGCGGCGATCTTCTTGAGTTCCGGCTCGAACTTGCGACCGTGGTGGGCGCAGAAGAGCAGTTCACCGCCGCTGATGAGGACGACGCGCAGGTATGCCTGGGCGCCGCAACGGTCACAGCGGTCTGCTGCGGTCAGCGGGCTCGCGGGGGTCAGAACAGTAGTCACGTCGCCTCTTCTCTAGCTCGACGAGCTGTCGTACCAGGGTCAACATCCAACCAGGCCGAAAACGTTCCCGCTCGTGGCTTTTCTTCGAAAATTCTTCTGAGGATGGCTGTCTGTTGCCGGTTGGCGGCGAATGTGCCGTATTGCGTAGCGCTACGGTTTCGCGTTGCTTGTCAGGGTCGGTCCGTCCGACCGGCCGGCTTGCCGGGTTGTTCATGAGGACGTGCCCGGAGCCTAAATGGTTCATGCCTCGAAGGGAACGTGATGTGCATGTCACTCCAACGAATGATCGAACGTGTATGCGAGGCTGCACTAGCATGAGGATTCCCCGTGGGTGGCGTTACAACCGCTCTACCAGGGCTCTGTAGGCTCTCAGCGGCTACCGAAGTCGAGCCCGACACCCAGTGGGCCCCAAATGAAATTCAGCGAGGAGCGAACCGCGTGACCGCCGATACGTCCGTGCCGTCCACTGCGCTGCTGACCGGAGCAGGTGGCGTCGTAGACCGGGACAGCTCCAACTACACCGCGCGGCACCTTCTGGTCCTTGAGGGTCTGGAGGCGGTTCGCAAGCGCCCGGGGATGTACATCGGGTCCACCGACAGCCGCGGCCTCATGCACTGCGTCTGGGAGATCATCGACAACTCGGTCGACGAAGCCCTCGGGGGCTACTGCGACGCCATCGAGGTCATCCTCCACGACGACGGTTCCGTCGAGGTCCGGGACAACGGCCGGGGCATCCCGGTCGACGTCGAGCCCAAGACGGGGCTCTCCGGCATCGAGGTCGTCATGACCAAGCTGCACGCCGGCGGAAAGTTCGGCGGCGGCTCCTACGCTGCTTCGGGCGGTCTGCACGGCGTGGGCGCGTCCGTCGTCAACGCCCTGTCCGCCCGTCTCGACGTCGAGGTCGACCGGAACAGCTCGACCCACTCGATCAGCTTCCGCCGCGGCGTTCCCGGGATGTTCACGGAGCAGGGCCCGGACAGCCCGTTCGACCCGGCCAACGGGCTGCGCAAGGGCAAGCGCGTGCCGAAGAACCGGACGGGTACCCGTGTGCGGTACTGGGCCGACCGGCAGATCTTCCTCAAGGACGCCAAGCTCAACCTGGAGACGCTCTACCAGCGGGCCCGCCAGACGGCCTTCCTCGTCCCCGGCCTCACCATCGTCGTCCGCGACGAGCGCGGCCTCGACGGCGAGGGGAAGACCGAAGAGACGTTCCGCTTCGACGGCGGCATCAGCGAGTTCTGTGAGTACCTCGCCCAGGACAAGGCGGTCTGCGACATCCAGCGCCTGACGGGGACGGGCACGTTCAAGGAGACCGTGCCGGTCCTCGACGAGCGCGGTCACATGACGCCCACCGAGGTGACCCGTGAGCTCGGCGTGGACATTGCGCTGCGCTGGGGCACCGGGTACGACACCAACGTCAAGTCCTTCGTGAACATCATCGCCACCCCCAAGGGCGGCACGCACGTCACCGGATTCGAACGCTCCGTGACCAAGACGGTCAACGAGGTGCTCCGCTCGGCCAAGCTGCTGCGCGTCGCCGAGGACGACATCGTCAAGGACGACGCCCTGGAGGGCCTCACGGCGGTCGTCACCGTACGACTGGCGGAGCCGCAGTTCGAGGGGCAGACCAAGGAGGTGCTCGGCACCTCGGCGGCCAACCGGATCGTCTCCAACGTGGTGGCCAAGGAGCTCAAGGCGTTCCTGACCTCCACCAAGCGTGACTCCAAGGCGCAGGCCAGGGCCGTGCTGGACAAGGCGGTGGCCGCCGCCCGTACGCGGATCGCGGCCCGTCAGCACAAGGACGCGCAGCGTCGCAAGACCGCGCTCGAGTCCTCCTCGCTGCCCGCGAAGCTCGCCGACTGCCGCAGCGACGACGTGGCCCGCAGCGAGCTCTTCATCGTGGAGGGCGACTCGGCGCTCGGCACGGCCAAGCTGGCCCGGAACAGCGAGTTCCAGGCTCTGCTGCCGATCCGGGGCAAGATCCTCAACGTGCAGAAGTCCTCCGTCTCGGACATGCTCAAGAACGCCGAGTGCGGCGCGATCATCCAGGTCATAGGAGCAGGGTCCGGGCGGACCTTCGACATCGACTCCGCCCGGTACGGCAAGATCGTGCTGCTCGTGGACGCCGATGTCGACGGTGCCCACATCCGGTGCCTGCTGCTGACGCTCTTCCAGCGGTACATGCGGCCCATGGTCGAGGCGGGGCGGGTCTTCGCCGCCGTGCCCCCGCTGCACCGGATCGAGCTCGTCCAGCCCAAGAAGGGGCAGGACAAGTACATCTACACGTACTCCGACGGCGAGCTGCGGCAGACGCTGCTGGAGCTCCAGCGCAAGAACGTCCGGATCAAGGACTCGATCCAGCGCTACAAGGGTCTCGGCGAGATGGACGCGGATCAGCTGGCGGAGACCACGATGGACCCGCGGCACCGCACCCTGCGGCGGATCAACATCGGGGACCTCGAATCCTCGGAGCAGGTGTTCGATCTGCTGATGGGCAACGAGGTCGCGCCGCGCAAGGAGTTCATCACCAGCTCGGCCGCCACGCTCGACCGGTCGCGCATCGACGTCTGACACGCTCAGGGTCCTCCCGCTCAGGGGCCTTTCCCGTTCCGGGGAGGGCCCCTGAAGCATGCGGTACACGCACATTCACGCCACTGTGCAACCGACCACGGCATACGTCACCTGAAGAGGTGAAGCCCGGTGAATGATGTGCCCGGGATCTTCCCGATCTGCCCATTCTTGGCTATGCGGCCGAAAAGGTCCGTGGACAAGGGAGTTGTTCGGTGGAGAAGGAAGCAGGGTTCGAGGCCGCAGCGGTCCGGCTGGACGACCCGTGGTACGACGAGCCGTCCCCGGGCTGGGACGAGCTGGACGGTACGGGCAGCGGCGTGCCCGCGCCGGCGCAGCAGGGCCACAGCGCGGCGGACATCTACCTGGAAGTGCAGCGCAGCGAGGCGTTCCGCGAAGTGCGCCGCCGCTACCGGCGCTTCGTGGTCCCGGCGGCAGTCGCCTTCCTCCTCTGGTACGTCGCCTATGTCGTCGCCGCGACGACGGCGCACGAGCTGATGGCCCGTCCGGTGGCCGGTGCCGTCAACGTGGCGATGGTCGCCGGGCTCGGCCAGTTCCTCACCACCTTCCTCCTCACGTGGGCGTACGCGCGGCACGCGCGGCTGCGCAGGGACCGGGCAGCCCTCGATCTGCGATGGGACACCCAGGAGATGACGAGAGGGATCGGGCGTTGAGCGGGGACGAGTGGGGCGGCGACCACCAGACGCTGGCACTGCTGCTGTTCAGCGCGTTCATCGCGGTGACGCTCGGCATCACCACCTGGGTGGGCCGCAACCGGCAGGGTTCGGCGGAGGAGTTCTACGCGGGCGGACGGCTGTTCTCGCCCATGGAGAACGGATTCGCCATCGCGGGTGACTACATGTCGGCGGCGTCCTTCCTCGGCATCTCCGGGCTGATCGCCCTGTTCGGCTACGACGGCATGCTCTACTCCGTCGGCTTCCTCGTCGCCTGGCTGGTCGTCCTGCTCCTCGTGGCCGAACTCGTCCGCAACTGCGGCCGGTTCACCCTCGCCGACGTGGTCGCCGCGCGCATGGCCGAGCGGCCTGTGCGTACCGCCGTGGGCACCTCGTCCGTCACCGTCTCCGTGCTGTACCTGGTGGCGCAGATGGTCGGTGCGGGCAGCCTCGTGGCGCTGCTGCTCGGCGGTACGAGCGAGGCCGCACGCTCCTGGACCGTCGTGGGGGTCGGCGCCCTGATGGTGATCTACGTGTCGCTGGGCGGCATGCGGGCCACCACCTGGATCCAGATCGTGAAGGCCGTCCTGCTGATGGCGGGAGCGGTCGCACTCACGGTGCTCGTACTGGTGCACTTCCATGGCAACGTGAACGCGCTGCTCAACTCCGCGGCCGAACGCAGCGGCCACGGAATGGACTTCCTCGCACCGGGCCTCCGGTACGGCGGCGGCTGGACGGCCCGCTTCGACTTCATCAGCCTGGGCCTGGCACTGGTGCTCGGCACGGCCGGTCTGCCGCACATCCTCTCGCGCTTCTACACCGTGCCCACGGCGCGCGCCGCCCGCCGCTCCGTCGTCTGGTCCATCGGACTCATCGGCAGCTTCTATCTGATGACGATCGTGCTCGGTTTCGGTGCGGCGGCGCTGGTGGGCACGGCGGAGGTGCGGGCGTCGAACGCTTCCGGGAACACGGCCGTTCCCCTGCTGGCCCTGGTCCTCGGCGGAGGTGAGGGGTCCACCGGCGGAACGGTTCTCTTCGCCGTGGTCGCGGCCATCGCCTTCGCCACCATCCTCGCGGTCGTCGCCGGTATCACCCTGGCCTCCTCGGCGTCCGTGGCGCACGACCTCTACGCCTCGCTCAGGCGCCCCGGCGCCAAGCAGCACAGCGAGGTCGCGGTGGCGCGGGTCGCCGCCGCCGGCGTCGGGGTGGTCGCCATCGCGCTCGGCCTCCTCGCGCAGGACCTGAACGTGGCGTTCCTGGTCGGACTGGCCTTCGCCGTGGCGGCGTCGGCCAACCTCCCGGCGCTGCTCTACTCGCTGTTCTGGCGGAACTTCACCACGCGAGGAGCCGTCTGGGCGGTCTACGGCGGCCTGATTCCCGCCGTCGTGCTCGTGCTGCTGTCACCGGTCGTCTCGGGGAGTCCCACTTCGCTGTTCCCCGGTGTGGACTTCCAGCTCTTCCCGCTGGAAAATCCCGGACTCGTCTCCATCCCGCTGGGCTTCCTGGCCGGCTGGCTCGGCACGGTGACCTCGCCGGAACCGCCCGACGAGGCCAAGCACGCGGAGACCGAAGTCCGCTCCCTGACCGGGGCGGGAGCGGTGTGAACGGGCCGCGTCAGCTGCCGGCGGCCCAGGTGTAGCGGTGCTCCGGGCGGCCCGTCTCGCCGTATCGCAGGGTCAGCCGGACCCGCCCGGTCCGCTCCAGCAGCTTCAGGTAGCGCTGCGCGGTCTGCCGGCTCATCCCGGCGCTCTCCGCGATCTCCTGTGCGGAGAGCGGCCGGTCGGCGGTCCGCAGCGCCTGCCGGACGAGCTCCGCGGTGGTCGGTGAATGTCCCTTGGGGAGGTCGGGCTCGCCGACCGTCCACAAGGCGCCGAAGAGCCGGTCCACCTCGGTCTGCTCGGCCTCCCCGCCGCCTTCCAGCGTGCGGTGCAGGGCCGCGTACGCCTGCAGCTTGGTGCGCAGGCCCGCAAACGTGAACGGCTTCACCAGGTACTGGAGCGCGCCGTGGCGCATCGCGGCCTGGACGGTGGCGACATCGCGTGCCGCGGTCACCATGATCACTCCGTGTGGCGGCCGAGCGCGCGGAGCTCCTGGACCACGGAGAGGCCGTTGCGGTCGGGCAGGTAGTGGTCGAGCAGGACGAGGTCGACGGGGGTCTCCGCGATCCTGGCGAGTGCCTCGGCGGCGGTGTGGGCCCGGGCGGCCACCCGGAAGCCGGGTACCTTGGCGACGTACGCCGCGTTGATCTGTGCGACGCGCACGTCGTCGTCGACGATCAGCACCTCGATCACGGGGTCTCTCCCGTCGTCGCGAACGGGGTGCCCGGAGTGTGCGCGTCCGGGGCCTCGGGCTGGTGCAGGGCTTCGGGGAGGACGACCGTGAACACCGCCCCGCCTTCCGCGGCCGTCGCGACGTCCACGCTTCCGCCCTGGCGCTCCGCGAGCCGTCGCACCAGCGCGAGACCGAGGCCGCGTCTGCCGTGGGCCGGGAGCTCCTTGGTGGACCAGCCCTCCGTGAAGATGGATTCACGCTGGTCGGACGGTACGCCCGCGCCGCTGTCCCGTACCCGGAGAACCACCGTACGTCCCTCCGCCCACAGCCCCACCTCGATGAGGGCGTCCACCGACCCGGCCGCCGCGTCCAGCGCGTTGTCGACCAGATTGCCGAGGACCGTGACCAGGCCGCGCGGGTCCACCAACCGGTCCGGGAGCAGGGTGCCGGGCGCCATCCGCAGCGCGACCCCGCGCTCCGCGGAGACCGTGGCCTTGCCGACGAGGAGCGCGGCCAGGAGCGGATCGTTGACCCGCTCCGTCACCTGTTCCGCGGTCGCGCGGTGGACGCCGACGACCTCGGTGACGAACTCCATCGCGTCGTCGTGCATCTCCAGTTCCAGCAGCCCCAGGAGGGTGTGCAACCGGTTGGCGTGTTCGTGGTCCTGGGCCCGGAGCGCGTCGATCAGGCCGCGGGTGGAGTCGAGCTCGCGACCGAGGTGTTCGAGCTCGGTGCGGTCACGGAGGGTGGCTACGGCGCCGCCGTCGTCGGTCGGCATCCGGTTGGCGAGCAGGACCCGGTTGCCGCGCACGGTCAGCAGGTCGTCGCCGACCACCCGGCCGGCCAGCACATCCGCGGTCCGGCCCTCGCCCAGTGCCTCGTCGAGCAGGCGGCCCGCGGCATCCGGGCCGAGGCCGAGCAGTCGCTGCGCCTCGTCGTTCAGCAGCCGGATGCGGCCGGTCCCGTCCAGGGCGACGACCCCTTCGCGAATGCTGTGGAGCATCGCCTCGCGCTCCGTCAGCAGCGCCGAGATGTCGGAGAACGCCAGGTCGTGGGTCTGCCGCTGGAGACGGCGGGAGATGAGATACGCGGCGAGCGCGCCGACCGCCAGCGCTCCGCCCGCATAGGCGAGCAGTCCGGGAATCGCCGCCAGCAGCCGGGCGCGGACACTGTCGTACGCGATGCCGACGGAGACCGCCCCCACGATCCGGTCCGAGGCGTCGTGGAGCGGCACCTTGCCCCGTGCGGAGCGGCCGAGCGTACCGCTGTCGATCTCCATGACGTCCCGGCCCGCGAGTGCCTCACTGGGGTCCGTGGAGACGACTCGGCCGATCTGCCTGCTGTCGGTGTGCGACCAGCGCACTCCGTGCCGGTCCATCACCACGACGTACTCCGCGCCGGTGGCCTTCCTGATCCGCTCGGCCGCGGTCTGCACGGGGCCGCCCGGCGTCGGCTCCGTGGTCAGCAGGGACGTCGTGATCCGCGGCTGGGCGGCGGTGCTCTGGGCTATGGCGAGGGCGCGCCGCATCGCCTGGTCGTCGAGCTGGGCGCTGAGAGGGGCCAGGAAGAGGCCGGTGACCAGCACCGTGACTCCGGTGATGATGGTCAGCTGGATCAGCAGGACCTGGGAGAAGACCCGTTTCGGCCAGCCGAGCCGGCGGGGTCCCCGGACGGTGTTCGGCGGGGCGTTCACCGTACGAAGGTAAAGGGCGGCCGGGTCCTTTCCGAAATCTCCCGACGGGGGACCGGCTACCCGGCGGGCCGCGGTGAGGGCAGGGGCTGTGGGGGACGGGGACCCTCGTACTGTCCGCTGGGCCGCATGCGCAGGGGGCGTTCCGCGTACTCCTCCAGGGCGTGGGCGATCCAGCCCGCCGTGCGGGACACCGCGAAGACCGCCTCTCCGGCCTCCGCGGGCATGCCGCACGCGACCGAGAGCACCGCGAGCGCCAGGTCGACGTTGGCGTGCAGCGGGGTGTGGCGGGCGGTGGTGGTGACCACGTCACGGGCCGCCGCCAGGACCGGGGCCGCCTGCGGTACGTCCGCGAGCAGGGCGAACAGCGCCGTCGCGCGGGGGTCCTCGCCCGTGTACAGGCGGTGGCCCAGGCCGGGTACCCGGCGGCCGGTTCGGAGGTGGTCGGCGACGACCGGGGACGCGCTGCCCCGTTCCACGACCTCGGCGAGCATGCGGTGGGCCAGGCCGCTCGCCGCGCCGTGCAGCGGTCCCTCCAGGACGCCGAGGCCCGCGGAGACCACGGCGTACGGATGGGCGTGGGCGGACGCGGCGACCCGGGCGGCCAGGGTGGACGCCGCCAGGTCGTGGTCGGCCAGCAGGGCGAGGGCGGTGTCCAGGACGGCGAGTGAGGCGGCGGAGGCCGGCTGTGCGGTGAGTTTCGGCCACAGCTGACGGGCGATTCCCATGGTGTCGCCCTCGGCGGGGAACTCCCGCCCGCCCGCCATCGGCAGGGCGCCGACCAGGGAGGGGATCAGGCCACGCGCACTGCTGAGGACGCCCCGCGGGCTGAGGTCGAAGCGCAGCGGATCGGTGGCGGCCGCCGCGACGAGGGCGACTCGCAGCCGGTCGGTCGAGCCGCTGTGCGCGGGCAGCGCGTCGACGGCCCGGCGCGCCGCCGCGAGTGATTCGGGCGGTGCGGTGAAGCGGATGCCGGGCTGGATCTCGCCGGTCCAGATCCACTCGGCGACCTCCTCGTAGCCGTGGTGGCGGGCCAGTTCCGTCGCGTCGACGCCCCGGAAGTAGTAGCGGTCGCTCTCGATGAGCGTGATGCCGGTACGGAAGACGAGGCCGCCGTCGGCGGGTCCGGGCTCCCTGCGTCCCGTTCGCCTGACCAGGGACTTCACCTCGGCGGCGTCGAACGTGCTGCCGCGTCCGCCGGGTGCGCGCCTGCTGCTCAGCTGGCCCCGGCTGACGTACGCGTACACGGTTTCGGGCTTCACGCCCAGCAGCTCCGCCGTCTCCCGTGTCGTGAGCCGTGGGCCCTCCACCGCGCCTCCCGCGTCTCCCGGGTCGGAGTGCTGCGCTGCTTGATCCGTCATGGTCCCACCGTATCCATCGCGCCCTGCATTGATTCAATCAATATTGACAGCATCCAAGTCAAGCATGGACAGTCGAATCAATACATGGAGACCCGATACATCACGGAACCCCGTGCATCACGGAAGAGAGTCCTGACATGACGACCATGGCCACTGACCCCGCACCGCTCGACGTACCCCGCGGCCTCGCCGGGGTTGTCGTCACCGATACCGCGCTCGGGGACGTCCGGGGGCGCGAGGGCTTCTACCACTACCGGCAGTACTCGGCGATCGAGCTGGCGCAGAGCCGCAGCTTCGAGGATGTCTGGTACCTGATGTTCCACGGCGAGCTGCCCGACCGGGCAGCCCGCGAAGGCTTCACGGCCCGGACCGCCGCGCTGCGCCACCTGCCCGCCGAGGTCACGGAAGCCCTGCCCGCCATCGCCCGGGCGGGCGCCGTGTCCGGCCCGCTCGCCGGGCTGCGGACGGCTCTCTCGCTGCTCGGAGCCTCCGCCGGATTCCGCCCGGTGTACGACATCGGCGCCGAGCGCCGCCGCGACGACGCCCTCGCGGCCTGCGCCGCCGTCCCGACCGTGCTCACCGCCCTGTACCGGCTCGGTCAGGGACTCGGACCCGTCGAACCGCGCGACGACCTGCCGTACGCCGCGAACTACCTGTACATGCTCACCGGCTCGGAGCCGGACGCCGCACGGGTCAGGGCCGTCGAGCAGTACCTCATCTCCACCATCGACCACGGCTTCAACGCCTCGACGTTCACCGGCCGGGTCGTCGCCTCCACCGGCGCCGACGTGGCCGCCTGTCTGGTCGCCTCGGTCGGCGCGCTCTCCGGGCCCCTGCACGGCGGCGCCCCCAGCCGCGCCCTGGACACACTGGACGCGATCGGTACGCCCGACCGCGTCGACGGCTGGATCCGGGAGCGGGTCCTCGCGGGCGAACGCATCATGGGCTTCGGGCACCCCGTCTACCGCACCGAGGACCCGCGTTCCCGGATGCTGCGCTCTCTCGCCCAGGGCTTCGGCGGCCCCCTCGTCGACTTCGCGGTCGAGGTCGAACGCCAGGTGGAGGCGATCCTCGCCGAACTCAAGCCGGGGCGCGAGCTGCACACGAACGTCGAGTTCTACGCGGGTGTCGTCATGGAGCTCTGCGGCCTGCCGCGCGAGATGTTCACCCCCACCTTCTGTGCGGCGCGTGTGATCGGCTGGAGCGCCAATATCCTGGAGCAGGCGGAGGACTCGAAGATCATCCGCCCGGCGGCCCGCTACATCGGCACGCCTCCGCCCCAGCCGGTCCCGGCACCCTGACCGTCCACGAGAAAGGCCCCCGTTGACTCCGCCCCGCACCCCGCAGATCCCGGTCATCGTCCTGGCGGGCTTCCTGGGCTCCGGAAAGACGACGCTGCTCAACCACCTTCTCCAGCACCGCGCGGGCAACCGGATCGGTGTGATCGTCAACGACTTCGGTTCCATCGAGATCGACGCCATGACCGTCGCGGGGCAGGTCGGCTCGACGGTCTCGCTGGGCAACGGCTGTCTGTGCTGTGCCGTCGACGCGAGCGAACTCGACACCTATCTGGACACCCTCACCAGGCCCGCTGCCCGCCTCGACGTGATCGTCATCGAGGCGAGCGGCCTGGCGGAGCCCCAGGAACTCGTACGCATGCTCCTGGCCAGTGACAACCCGCGCATCCGGTACGGGGGACTGGTCGAGGTCGTCGACGCCGCCGAATTCGAGAGCACCCGGGAGCGCCACCCGGAGATCGAGCGCCATCTCGCGGTGGCCGACCTCGTCGTACTGAACAAGACCGACCGGGTCGACGAACCCGAACACGCACGGCTGCGCGAGGCCGTCGCGGCGGCGGGCAGCCGTGCGGCCGTCGTATCCGCCGCGTACGGGCGGATCGACCCCGGACTGCTCTTCGACCCCGTCCTTCGGCCCGACGAGGACGAGCAGATCCGTCAGCTGACCTTCGAGGATCTCCTCCTGGAGGAGCGGGCGGCCCGGGCCGGTGAGGCGCACACGGGCCATCTCCACACCGCGTACGAGAGCGTGTCCTTCACCGCCGACGTCCCCCTGGACCCCCGCCGCTTCATGAGCTTCCTCGACACCAGGCCCGAAGGGCTCTACCGGATCAAGGGGTTCGCCGACTTCGGGGCGGGGGACCGGGACAACAGGTACGCCCTGCACGCGGTCGGCCGGTTCCTGCGCTTCGTCCCCCAGCCGTGGGGACGGGACGAGCCGCGGCTCACGCAGCTCGTGCTGATCGGTTCGGGCATCGACGCGGAGGCACTGCACAAGGAGCTCTCCGGCTGCCGCGAAAGCGCCGTGCCCGCACCGCGAAGCACGCAGGACGCCCCACACGATCCGGAGCGGAGCATGTGGGGCGTCCTGCGGTACGTACAACAGGCATCCGACGGCGACGCCCGCCCTTGGAGCCTGTCCGTGGACGCCCGCGTCTAGACGGGTCCGGCGATCACCGCGACCGGGCTCGTCAGCGGTGTGCCCGAACCGTCCCGGCGCGGATCGGGTTCCGGCAGCTGCGCCGGCGTCCCGTTCTTCTGCGCCGCCTGTGCGGGGACCGCGCCGGCCCAGGCGAAGACGAGGACGTCCTCGCCCTTGAGGAACCGCTGACAGCGCACACCGCCGGTGGCCCTGCCCTTGCGCGGGTACTGGTCGAACGGGGTGAGCTTCGACGTCAGCTCCGAATCGTCCAGCGTGCCGTGCGACCCCGCCACCGTGAACACCACCGCGTCCGCCGCCGGGTCCACCGCGGTGAACGAGAGCACCTCGGCTCCCGCCGCGAGTTTCACGCCCGCCATACCGCCCGCCGGGCGGCCCTGGGGCCGTACCTGGGCGGCCGGGTAGCGCAGCAGTTGGGCGTCGGACGTGATGAAGACCAGGTCCTCCTCACCCGTACGCAGCTCGGTCGCGCCGACGATCCGGTCACCGTCCTTGAGGGAGATGACCTCCAACTCGTCCTTGTTGGCCGGGTAGTCGGGCACCACGCGTTTCACCACGCCCTGCAGGGTGCCGATCGCCAGACCGGGTGACGCCTCGTCCAGCGTGGTGAGACAGATCAGCTCCTCGCCCGTCTCCAGCGAGAGGAACTCCGGGACCGGTGCCCCTCCCGACAGGTTGGGGGCGGCGTGCGTGTCCGGAAGCCGCGGCAGATCGATCACCGCGAGCCGCAGCAGCCGACCGGTCGAGGTGACCGCGCCGATGTCGCCGCGCGCCGTCGCGGGCACGGACGAGACGATCACGTCGTGCTTGGCGCGCTTGGCGTCCTCGCCGATGACGATCGGGTCCGCGTTGGCCGTGCGGGCGAGCAGGCCGGTGGAGGACAGGAGCACCCGGCACGGGTCGTCCGCCACCTCCAGCGGTACGGAGGCGACCTGCGAGCCCGCCGACTCCAGCAGCACCGTGCGGCGGTCCGTGCCGAACTTCTTGGCGACCGCGGCCAGTTCGGAGGAGACGAGCTTGCGCAGCTCCGCGTCCGAATCGAGGATGGCGGTCAGCTGGCCGATCTCGGCGTTGAGCCGGTCGCGCTCGCTCTCCAGCTCGATCCGGTCGAACCGGGTGAGCCTGCGCAGCGGAGTGTCCAGGATGTACTGCGTCTGGATCTCGCTCAGCGAGAAGCGCTCCATGAGCCGCTCCTTCGCCTGCGCCGAGTTGTCGCTGTCCCGGATGAGACGGATGACCTCGTCGATGTCGACCAGGGCGACGAGCAGCCCCTCGACCAGATGCAGCCGGTCGCGGCGCTTGGTGCGGCGGAACTCGCTGCGCCTGCGCACCACCTCGAAGCGGTGGTCGAGGTAGACCTCCAGGAGCTCCTTGAGCCCCAGGGTGAGCGGCTGGCCGTCGACCAGCGCCACGTTGTTGATGCCGAAGGACTCCTCCATCGGCGTGAGCTTGTAGAGCTGCTCCAGCACCGCCTCCGGTACGAAGCCGTTCTTGACCTCGATGACCAGACGCAGGCCGTGCGACCGGTCGGTGAGGTCCTTGACGTCCGCGATGCCCTGGAGCTTCTTCGCCGAGACGAGGTCCTTGATCTTGGCGATCACCTTCTCCGGGCCGACGGTGAAGGGCAGTTCGGTGACGACGAGGCCCTTGCGGCGGGCCGTGACGTCCTCCACGGCGACCGTGGCACGGATCTTGAACGTGCCGCGGCCTGCGGCGTACGCGTCCTTGATCCCGCCGAGGCCGACGATCCGGCCCCCGGTGGGCAGGTCCGGACCCGGGACGAACCGCATCAGGGTCTCCAGGTCCGCGCCCGGGTGCCTGATGAGGTGGCGGGCGGCGGCGATGACCTCGCCCAGGTTGTGCGGCGGCATGTTGGTCGCCATGCCGACCGCGATCCCGGTCGTGCCGTTGACCAGGAGGTTCGGGTAGGCCGCGGGGAGGACGACCGGCTCCCGCTCCTGGCCGTCGTAGTTCGACTGGTAGTCGACGGTGTCCTCGTCGATGGACTCCGTCATCAGCGACGTGGCGTCGGCCATACGGCACTCGGTGTACCGCATGGCGGCCGGCGGGTCGTCGTTGCCGAGCGAGCCGAAGTTGCCGTGTCCGTCGACGAGCGGGAGGCGCATCGAGAACGGCTGGGCCATGCGTACCAGCGCGTCGTAGATCGACGCGTCGCCGTGCGGGTGCAGCTTACCCATGACTTCGCCGACGACGCGGGCGCACTTCACGTAGCCGCGGTCGGGGCGGAGCCCCATCTCGTTCATCTGGGACACGATGCGGCGGTGCACCGGCTTCATGCCGTCGCGGGCGTCGGGCAGGGCCCTTGAGTAGATCACCGAGTAGGCGTACTCGAGGAAGGAGCCCTGCATTTCGTCGACGACGTCGATATCGAGGATTCTCTCCTCGAAGTCGTCCGGCGGCGGGGTCTTCGTGCTGCGGCGGGCCATCGCTGCTGCGACTCCTTCACGGATTCTGTTCGGGCAACCCAAGGTTCTGACGCGGACCATTGTGGACCGCCGCACTGACAACGCCGACCTCGACCCGTCCGAAGCGGTCCTGCGGGCCCCGCGGGAGGCACCGTTTACGGCAGCATCTACGACAACATCCACGGATCGGGAACTTCGCCAGGTGTCGGTGCGCTTGCTTAGAGTGGCAGGTCTGGCAGGAAAACCTGTATCGCGATCGAAGGGACGTACATGCCCATGGGTCACACGGCCACAGCTCAGGCCGGCTCCGGCGGCAGAACAGCGACCGAGCACCGCCTGGCCAACGGCCTGCGTGTGGTGCTCTCGGAGGACCATCTGACCCCGGTCGCCGCGGTCTGTCTCTGGTACGACGTCGGTTCACGCCACGAGGTCAAGGGGCGTACCGGCCTGGCTCACCTCTTCGAGCACCTGATGTTCCAGGGCTCGGGCCAGGTCAAGGGGAACGGGCACTTCGAGCTCGTACAGGGAGCCGGTGGTTCGCTGAACGGCACGACCAGCTTCGAGCGGACCAACTACTTCGAGGTCATGCCCACGCACCAGCTGGAGCTCGCGCTCTGGCTGGAGGCCGACCGCATGGGCTCGCTCCTCGCCGCGCTCGACGAGGAGTCCATGGAGAACCAGCGCGACGTCGTGAAGAACGAACGTCGCCAGCGCTACGACAACGTTCCGTACGGCACGGCCTTCGAGAAGCTGACGGCCCTCGCCTACCCGGAGGGCCACCCGTACCACCACACCCCGATCGGCTCGATGGCCGACCTGGACGCCGCGACCCTGGAGGACGCCCGTACGTTCTTCCGTACGTACTACGCGCCCAACAACGCGGTGCTCTCGGTGGTCGGTGACATCGACCCCGAGGAGACGCTCGCCTGGGTCCAGAAGTACTTCGGGTCCATCCCGGCGCACGACGGCAAGCAGCCGCCGCGTGACGGGACGCTGCCTGGCATCATCGGTGAGCAGCTGCGCGAAGTGGTTCACGCGGAGGTCCCGGCGCGCGCGCTGATGGCCGCCTACCGGCTGCCGCACGACGGCACCCGCGAGTGCGACGCCGCGGACCTGGCGCTGACCGTACTCGGCGGCGGCGAGTCCTCCCGGCTGCACAACCGGCTGGTCCGCCGCGACCGTACGGCGGTGGCCGCCGGGTTCGGGCTGCTGAGGCTGTCCGGGGCGCCCTCGCTCGGCTGGCTGGACGTCAAGACGTCCGGCGGCGTCGAGGTGCCGGAGATCGAGGCCGCGGTCGACGAGGAACTGGCCAGGTTCGCCGCCGAGGGCCCCACGCCCGAGGAAATGGAGCGGGCCCAGGCGCAGTTGGAGCGCGAGTGGCTGGACCGGCTCGGTACGGTCGAGGGCCGCGCTGACGAACTGTGCCGGTACGCCGTGCTGTTCGGCGACCCGCAGCTGGCCCTGACGGCCGTGGAGCGGGTTCTCGACGTCACCGCGGAGGAGGTCCAGGCGGCCGCCAAGGCATGCCTGCGCCCCGACAACCGCGCGGTCCTGGTCTACGAACCGATCGAAGCGCCGGCCGACGCCGAGGCCGACGACGCCACCGAAGCCGGTACCGGCACGCACGAAGGGGCGGAGCAGTGAGCGACGCCGCTGTGACTGGAGTAGCGATGGAGTACCACCCGCAGCCGACCGCGGGCGTGGCCAGGCCCTGGGCCTTCCCCGCGCCCGAGCGCGGCTCCCTGCCCAACGGCCTCACCGTGCTGCGCTGCCACCGCCCCGGGCAGCAGGTGGTCGCGGTGGAGATCTTCCTGGACGCGCCGCTGGACGCGGAGCCCGAGGGCCTCGACGGCGTGGCCACGATCATGGCGCGCGCCCTGTCCGAGGGCACGGACAAGCGCTCCGCCGAGGAGTTCGCCGCGGAGCTGGAACGCTGCGGTGCGACCCTCGACGCGCACGCCGACCACCCCGGTGTCCGGGTCTCCCTGGAGGTCCCGGTCTCCCGGCTGGCCAAGGCGCTCGGGCTGATCGCCGAAGCGCTGCGGGCGCCCGCCTTCTCAGAGAGCGAGATCGAGCGTCTCGTGGGCAACCGCCTCGACGAGATCCCGCACGAGCAGGCCAACCCCGGCCGCCGGGCGGCCAAGCAGCTCTCCAAGGAGCTGTTCCCCGCCACGGCGCGGATGTCGCGTCCGCGCCAGGGCACCGAGGAGACGGTGGGCCGGATCGACGCCACGGCCGTGCGTGCCTTCTACGACGCGCACATCCGTCCGTCCACCGCGACGCTGGTCATCGTCGGCGACCTCACCGGGGTCGACGTGGACGCGCTCCTCGCCGACACCGTCGGTGACTGGTCGGGCAACTCCGCCGAGCCCCGCCCGGTCCCGCCCATCACCGCCGACGACCGCGGCCGCGTGGTGATCGTGGACCGTCCCGGCGCTGTGCAGACGCAGCTGCTGATCGGCCGCATCGGCGCCGACCGGCACGACAGTGTCTGGCCGGCCCAGGTCCTCGGCACGTACTGCCTGGGTGGCACCCTCACCTCGCGGCTGGACCGCGTGCTGCGCGAGGAGAAGGGCTACACCTACGGCGTACGCGCCTTCGCGCAGGTAATGCGCTCCACGGCTCCCGGCTCCTCCTCCGGGCGCACCGGGGCGGCGATGCTCGCCATCAGCGGCTCGGTGGACACGGAGTCCACGGGACCGGCGCTGGACGATCTCTGGAAGGTGCTGCGGACCCTGGCGGCCGACGGGCTGACCGACGCCGAGCGCGAGACGGCCGTGCAGAACCTCGTGGGCGTCGCCCCGCTGAAGTTCGAGACGGCGGCCTCCGTGGCGGCCACCCTCGCCGACCAGGTCGAGCAGCACCTCCCGGACGACTTCCAGGCGCAGCTGTACGCGCGCCTGGCCGAGACGGGCACGGTCGAGGCGACGGCCGCCGTGGTCAACGCCTTCCCCGTGGACCGGCTGGTCACGGTGCTCGTCGGTGACGCCTCCCAGATCGCGGACCCCGTCCGCGCCCTGGGTATCGGCGAGGTGTCGGTCGTCAGCGGCTGACGGGCGGTCCGTTCTCCGACGGAGGCGCAAAGAGCACAAAAGGGACCCCGGTGGGCAACTCGCCACCGGGGTCCCTGCTTTTTGTCCGATTTTGATACAAGGGCTCCCCATCTGCCCTGTGGGATGTACGACAAATCAGGCTGTCCGTTTGGTGATTGAAAGTTGCCCCGTTTAGCGTCGGCTCCGCTGTCCGTCATGCGTATGCCGCGTCCGTGGCGCCGGGCAGCCATCGCCGAGTCCCCGTCAGGCGCGAGCCTGGGGAGCCGGGGACCCACGAAGTCCCTGGGGTGAATCGGACGTCTGCGCTCTCAGGGGCGGAGAAGTCCGTAGGAGACCTTCCTGCTCCGAACCCGTCAGCTAACCCGGTAGGCGAGAAGGAAGGAAAGGATCAGCCCCTCCATGGCGTTCACCCGTGCCACCGGGAAGCACCGTGCCCCGAGCCGTCTGACGCGCAAGAGCGCTCAGGTCGCCGGCATCGCGGCTCTGGCCACCACCGGCGTCATCGGCGGGATGGCCTCTCCGGCCCTCGCCGCGGACGAGGCCCGCACCGTCAGCGACACCGGCCTGACCCAGGTCGTCGCCATCGGCGGCACCCTCGCCGACCAGATCGCCGCCCAGGCGAAGGTCCAGGAGCAGCAGGCCGAGGCCGCCGCGAAGGCCAAGGCGAAGGCGGAAGCCAGGGCGAAGGCCAAGGCCGAGGCCGAGCGCGAGGCGAAGGCCCGTGCCGCGGAGGCCCGCGAGGCCGAGGCCCGCGCCGCCCGCGCGGCCGAGCGCGAGCGGCTGAACTCGTTCCACCTGCCGGTCGCCGGCTCCTACGTCACCACCGGCTACAAGTCCGGCGGCTCCCTCTGGTCCTCCGGCAGCCACTCGGGTGTCGACTTCCGCGCCGCTTCCGGCTCCTCCGTCGTCGCCGTCGGCGCCGGTACGGTCGTCGAGGCCGGCTGGGGCGGTGCCTACGGCAACAACATCGTGCTCCGGATGGCGGACGGCACGTACACCCAGTACGGCCACCTCTCCTCGATCGGCGTCTCCGTCGGCCAGGGCGTCACCTCCGGGCAGCAGATAGGCATCTCCGGCTCGACCGGCAACTCCACCGGGCCGCACCTCCACTTCGAGGCCCGGACCACCCCCGAGTACGGCTCCGACATGGACCCTGTCGCGTACCTGCGCGCGCACGGCGTGAACGTCTGACCCACGCGCCGCACCCCCGCACTTCCCGAAGGCCCCGGCTCCCGCCGGGGCCTTCGGCGTATCGCCCGGACGCTGTTCGCCGAAGCCTTCCGTGGCCAGAAGATATACCTGGATTCCACTCTGCCGTCGGAAATTCGGGCTCATTGCAATAGAGTCGCAGAACAGGCGTCGATCGGCCGCGTTTCGCGGGGATTAAGGCGGAGGTTCGGACATGCGCATTCCCGCGCATTCGGTATGCACGGCAATCCGTGACGACATCGTCTCCGGTGTCTTCGATCGCGGCAGCCGCCTCACCGAGGAGTTGCTCGCGCGTCGTTACGGGGTCTCGCGCGTCCCGGTGCGCGAGGCGCTGCGCACGCTGGAGTCCGAGGGCTTCGTCGTCACGCGCCGGCATGCCGGCGCGTGCGTGGCCGAGCCCACCGAGCAGGAGGCCGCCGACCTCCTGGAGGTCCGGATGCTCCTGGAGCCGCTCGGCGCGGCGCGCGCCGCTCAGCGGCGCACCGATGCGCACCTCAAGGTGCTGCGCGGCCTGGTCAGGCTGGGGCAGGAGCGGGTGCGGCGGGGCGAGGGCGAGGATCTGCGCGCACTGGGCGGCTGGTTCCACGAGACGCTCGCGCAGGCTTCGGGCAGCCCCGGGCTGATCGCGCTGCTCACCCAGCTACGGCACAAGATCGCCTGGATGTACGCGGTCGAGCAGCCCGCACGGCCCGCGGAGTCCTGGGCCGAGCACGGTGCGCTCGTGGACGCGGTCGCCCGTGGTGACGCGGACCGGGCCAGGGCGCTGGCCGTCCAGCACGCCGAGCGGGCGATCGCGGCCCATCGGCTGCGCCGCCCGGACCGGCCGGGGCGAAGCCCCCTGCCGCCCCGGGTGAGCACTTCGCAACATGTCGTAAACATCGCGGGCGTCCGACATTAACAATTGCGCCGTATACAAAGAAGGTAATTCAGCGGGGCTTTCTTTGTGCTGCTCGAATTCGAGCCCGCCGGTGCGTTTCCGGAAACGGAGAAGTCGCGGCATCCGCAGAGGGATGCCGCGACTTCGTCGCAGAATTGATTCCGGTCGGATTCGACTGGGATCAGACCGTCTCCGGAAGCTCCTCGAGCCCCTCGGCGACCAGCTTGGCCAGGCGGTCCAGAGCGGCTTCGGCGTTGTCCGCCTCGGACGCGAGCACGATCTCCTCGCCGCCGGTGGCGCCCAGGCCGAGAACCGCGAGCATCGACGCCGCGTTCACCGGGTTGCCGTCGGCCCTGGCGATCGTCACAGGGACGCCGGAGGCCGTGGCGGCACGGACGAAGATGGAAGCGGGGCGGGCGTGCAGGCCCTCGGCCCAACCGACGTTGACGCGGCGCTCAGCCATGGTTCTGCCCTTCACGAATCAATGGTTGTCTAGACCAGTCTCTCATGCAGTGCGCACTGCTGTGCCCGGTCCCGGGCCCAGTCGCTGCGGCCGGTCGAGCACCCTCAGACTGCCCCGGCCCCGATCCCTCCGCGACCGGTGCGTCAGCCGTAGGCTTTGCCCATGCAGCCCACGCCGGAGCAGAGTCCGCATCACGCGTACCCCGACCACTGGGAAGCGGACGTGGTGCTCCGCGACGGTGGCACCGCGCGCATCAGACCGATCACCACCGACGACGCCGAGCGGCTGGTCAGCTTCTACGAGCAGGTCTCCGACGAGTCGAAGTACTACCGCTTCTTCGCTCCCTATCCGCGTCTCTCCGCCAAGGACGTGCACCGCTTCACCCATCACGACTACGTCGACCGGGTCGGTCTCGCCGTCACGACCGGCGGCGAGTTCATCGCCACCGTGCGCTACGACCGCATCGACGAGCGGGGACGCCCCGCCACCGCCCCCGCCGACGAGGCCGAGGTCGCCTTCCTCGTCCAGGACGCCCACCAGGGCCGCGGGGTGGCCTCCGCGCTCCTCGAACACATCGCCGCGGTCGCCCGCGAGAGGGGCATCCGCCGCTTCGCCGCCGAGGTACTGCCCGCGAACAACAAGATGATCAAGGTGTTCCGGGATGCCGGCTACACCCAGCGGCGCAGCTTCGAGGACGGCTCCGTCCACCTCACGCTCGACCTCGAACCGACCGCCGAGTCCCTCGCGGTCCAGCGCGGCCGCGAGCAGCGCGCCGAGTCGCGGTCGGTGCAGCGGCTCCTCGCCCCCGGCTCCGTCGCCGTCGTCGGCACCGGCCGCACCCCCGGCGGGGTCGGCCGCACCGTGCTGCGCAACCTCCTCGGTTCCGGCTACACCGGACGTACGTACGCCGTGAACCGGGCCTTCGACGCAGGTACGACCGAGATCGACGGCGTTCCCACGCACCGGTCCGTCGGCGAGATCGACGAGCAGGTCGACCTCGCGGTCCTCGCCGTGCCCGCGGACCGGGTGCCCGAGGCCGTCGCCGACTGCGGTGAGCACGGCGTCCGGGGCCTCGTCGTCCTCTCCGCCGGGTACGCCGAACAGGGCGCCGAAGGGCGGGAGCGGCAGCGCGAACTCGTCCGCCAGGCACGCTCGTACGGCATGCGGATCATCGGCCCGAACGCCTTCGGCATCATCAACACCTCCGAAGCGGTCCGGCTGAACGCCTCCCTCGCCCCCGAGTCGCCCGCCCGCGGCCGCATCGGGCTCTTCACCCAGTCGGGCGCGATCGGCATCGCGCTGCTCGCCGGCCTCCACCGGCGCGGCGCCGGCCTGTCCACGTTCATCTCGGCGGGCAACCGGGCCGATGTCTCGGGGAACGACTTCCTCCAGTACTGGTACGAGGACCAGGACACCGATGTCGCCCTCCTCTACCTCGAATCGCTGGGCAACCCGCGCAAGTTCACCCGCCTCGCACGGCGGACCGCGGCCGTGAAGCCCGTCGTCGTGGTGAAGGGCGCCCGGCACAGCGGTACCAACCCGCCCGGCCACGCCGTGCCCGTGAGCCGCATTCCCGACGCCACGGTCTCCGCGCTGATGCGGCAGGCGGGCGTGATCCGCGTCGACACGGTGACGGAGATGGTCGACGCGGGTCTGCTCCTCGCCGGCCAGCCGCTCCCGGCCGGCCCCCGGGTCGCGATCCTCGGGAACTCGGAGTCGCTGGGCCTGCTCACGTACGACGCCTGCCTCGCTGAGGGACTGCGCCCGCGCCCTCCCCGGGACCTGACCACCGCGGCGAGCCCGCAGGACTTCCGGGACGCGCTGGCCGAGGCGCTCGGCGACCAGACCTGCGACGCCGTGATCGTGACCGCGATCCCCTGGGTGGGGGAGAACGGCGAGGCGGAGACGGGCGACGGCGAGGTCCTGGCCGCGGCTCTGCGCGAAGCGGCGGCCACCGGTCCCGCCAAGCCCGTCGCGGTGGTCCACGTGGAGATCGGCGGCCTCGCCGAGGCCCTGGCGGCGGCCGCCGGCACGGTCGCTCCCGCCCGCACAGGAGCCCGGACGGCGCCCCCCGTCCGGGATGCCGCGGTCACCCCGCCCCCCGGCGGGACCACGACGGAACCCGCCAAGGACGCCACCGGCGATACCGCGCCGGAACCCGCCACGAGCGCCCCCGTCCGCATCTGGCGCATCCCCGCCTACCCGGCCGCCGAACGGGCCGTCCGGGCGCTCGCCGAAGCCGTGAAGTACGCGCAGTGGCGCCGCCAGGCGGCCGTCCCGGGCAAGGTCCCCGACTTCGGCGACACCGTCGACGAGTCGCGGGCGGCCCGCCTGATCGGCACGCTGCTCGGCCCCGACCCCGACCCCCGGGGCCGTCCCCTCACGCATGACGAGGGCCGGGAGCTGCTCGGGTCCTACGGCATCACCGTCCGGCCCGCACTGCCGGCGCCGCACCCGGAGGCGGCGGTCGACGCCGCCGAGCGGCTCGGCTATCCCGTGGCGCTCAAGACGACCGCCCCCCACCTGCGCCACCGCGCCGACCTCGGAGGCGTCCGGCTCGACCTCGCCAACGAGAGCGAGCTGCGGCGGGCGTACGGGGAGCTGACCGAACTCCTCGGCAAGCCGGCCGAGCTCCAGCCGGTCGTGCAGGCCATGGCGCCGCGCGGTGTGGACACCGTCGTCCGCGCCTCGATCGACGCGGCAGCGGGAGCGGTGCTCTCGTTCGGCCTCGCGGGCGCCCCCTCCGAACTGCTCGGGGACACCGCCCACCGGCTGGTCCCGGCCACCGACCGGGACGCCGCCGAGCTGGTCAGGTCCATCAAGGCGGCCCCGGTGCTCTTCGGCTGGCGAGGTTCCGCGCCTGCCGACACCCCGGCGCTCGAAGAGCTGCTGCTGCGGGTGTCGCGGCTGGTCGACGACCACCCCGAGGTGGTCTCCGTCGCCCTCGAACCCGTGGTCGTCGCCACCCAGGGGCTGACCGTCCTCGGAGCGAGCGTCCGCCTCGCCCCGCCCCCCGCACGCGGCGACCTCGGCCCCCGCCGCCTCCCCAGCTACTGAGCGCCCCGGCCCGGGCCCGGCCGCTCACCCCGTGCGTCCCGCGCTCCGGTCACCGCACCTGCCGCACGGCGTGCCCGGCAGCCACCGGGCCCCCGTAGGATGGCCCCATGGCAAAGACCGGTACGACGACCCAGGGGCTGCGCGCGGCGATCGAGCGCAGCGGCTACTACCCGGCCCTCGTGGCCGAGGCGGTGGAGGCCGCCGTCGGCGGGGAGCCGGTCGCTTCGTACGTGGTGCACCAGGAGACCACCTTCGACTCCAACGAGGTGCGCCGCCACGTCACGGTGCTGGTCCTGACGGACAACCGCTTCATCGTCAGCCACACGGACGAGCAGACCGCCGACACGGATTCGCCGACGCCGTTCGCCACGACCTCCACCGAGTCGGTCAAGCTCGACCGGATCTCGTCCGTCGTGCTCAGCCGCGTCGTGGCCAACCCGGAGAAGTACGTGCCGGGGACCCTGCCCCGCGAGGTCGTCCTCACCATCGGCTGGGGCGCCGTCTCCCGTATCGACCTGGAGCCCGCCGCCTGCGGCGACCCCAACTGCGAGGCCGACCACGGCTACACCGGCAGCTCCACCGCCGACGACCTGAGTCTGCGGGTCAGCGAGGCCGGTGACGGCCCGGACACCGTGCGCGAGACGCTCGCGTTCGCGCAGGCTCTCTCCGAGGCGACGGCCGCGACCGCGGCGACCGGCCGCTGATGGTCCAGCCCGCCTGGGAGGACCCGGTTCTGCTTCCTCTCGACACCGCCCCCGTCCCTGAGTACGGGAGCGGTTCGCTCTCCGACCTGCTGCCGACGCTCGTCGCCGGCCAGGGCGTACCCGGATTCGAGGCCACGATCCCGGAGCTCGCCCCCGCCGACCGGAACTGCGTGTTCCTGATCGACGGGCTCGGCTGGGAGCAGATCAGGGCCCACCCCGACGAGGCTCCGTTCCTGTACTCCCTGCTGCCCTCCTCGCGCGGCGGCACGGGCCGCCCGCTCACGGCCGGCTTCCCGTCGACCACGGCGACCTCCCTCGCCTCGGTCGGGACGGGGCTGCCGCCCGGAGAACACGGCCTTCCCGGCTACACGGTCCGTAATCCGGAGACCGGCGAGCTGATGAACCAGCTCCGCTGGCGCCCCTGGACGGAGCCGAAGGTCTGGCAGCCGAACCCCACCGTCTTCAAACTCGCCGACGCCGCGGGCGTGCGCACCGCGCAGGTGTCCGCGCCCACCTTCGAGCACACCCCGCTCACCAAGGTCGCCCTCAGCGGCGGCTCCTTCCTCGGCCGGCTCTCCGGCGAGGACCGGATGGACATCGCCGCCGAACGGCTGGCCGCGGGTGACCGTTCCCTCGTCTACACGTACTACAGCGAGGTCGACGGCAAGGGGCACCGCTTCGGCGTCGACTCCGACGCCTGGCGCGGCCAGCTGATGTACGTCGACGGGCTCGCCCGACGCCTGGCGGAACAGCTCCCGCCCCGATCGGCGCTGTACATCACGGCCGACCACGGCATGATCGACATCCCCTTCGACGAGCAGTCCCGGATCGACTTCGACGAGGACTGGGAGCTGCGCGCGGGAGTCGCCCTGCTCGGCGGCGAGGGCAGGGCCCGTCACGTGTACGCGGTCCCCGGCGCCCAGGCCGATGTGCTGACCGTCTGGCAGGAAGTGCTCGGCGAGCAGTTCTGGGTGGCGAGCCGGGACGAGGCCATCGCGGCGGGCTGGTTCGGCCCCCGGATCGACGAGCGGGTCTACGGCAGGATCGGCGACGTGGTGGCGGCCGCCCACGACGACGTGGTGATCACCGCCTCCGTGCAGGAGCCGAACGAGTCGGCGATGGTCGGCATGCACGGCTCGATGACCCCCGTCGAACAGCTCGTCCCGCTCCTCGAAGTACGCTCGTAATCCCGTTCCTCCCCTCCGCCACGCCCGCCCGAAAGGTGCTCAACCCCTCATGCCCGAGCTTGTGTTCTTCTCCGGAACGATGGACTGCGGAAAGAGCACACTGGCGCTCCAGATCGCCCACAACCGCGATGCGCGGGGACTGCAGGGCGTGATCTTCACCCGCGACGACCGTGCGGGGGAGGGCAAGCTGTCCTCCCGGCTCGGGCTCGTGACGGAGGCGGTCGAGGCGCCGGAGGGCATGGACCTGTACGCGTACCTCGTCGCCCAGCTCTCCAAGGGGGGCAAGGCGGACTACGTGATCGTCGACGAGGCCCAGTTCCTCGCCCCCGAGCAGATCGACCAGCTCGCCCGGGTCGTCGACGACCTCGACATGGACGTGTTCGCGTTCGGGATCACCACGGACTTCCGTACCAAGCTCTTCCCGGGATCCCAGCGGCTGATCGAGCTGGCCGACCGGATAGAGGCCCTCCAGGTCGAGGCGCTGTGCTGGTGCGGGGCCCGAGCCACCCACAACGCCCGTACGGTGGGCGCGGAGATGGTCGTCGAAGGGGCCCAGGTGGTCGTCGGTGACGTCAACCGCCCGGCGGAGGAGATCGGTTACGAGGTCCTCTGCCGCCGCCACCACCGCCGTCGTATGACGAGCGGCTCTGTCCGCGCCGGCGCACTCTCGCCGGACGTCCTGCCGGTGACCTCCGACTGAGGGGTGTCGGCCGAACAGGCCGTGGTTTACCGTCCCGCGCGCTGGGGAGAGGCTACGAGCCGTCGGTGGCGCGGCTGTCAGGACGGACATGGCCCTCGCAACGCCCGGGAGACGGGCTTCGGGGAACCCACGCCGCCTCGGACGAAGTGAGCGAGTTGCGGTCCGGAACGCCTTAGCCTCGATCGTTCATGAGTCCTCGTCGGTTCGCTGAGGTTCGCTGAGGGGGTTCGTGCTTGTGAGGTGCGGTCCTTTCGGGGCGGGGCAGGCTGGCGGTCCGGCTGTCGCGTCGGGTGAGCGCCCGGTTCCACTTTCCCGGTGTGTCCAGGCACCAGGAGGCAGGCAGGGCCGGGCGGCCCGTTCGCGGATCGGTGAGCGATGAAGGCGCCCCTCCGCCGTCATCGCTCCTGTGGAGCCTGCATCTCCAGGGCCAGGAGGCCAGTCTCGCTCGGCTTGGTTGCCGGTGTGGATACATCGCCGACGGCGCGTTTGAAGTCGGGGCATTCAACGATCGGTTCGTAGTCGCAGACGGCCGCGTGGCGGAGGCTGTCGCGGAGCCGCGTGAGTCTGCTGACCTGCTCATCGAGATCACGTGCTCTGGTGGCCATCCGTACACGCAGGTCCGCGTCGGAGGGGCGCGCAGCCACGAACCGCCCGATCTCGGCGATCGAGAATCCCGCGCTCCGCGCACACGTGATCAGCGCCAGGCGCTCCAGTACCTCCGGCATGTAAGTGCGGCGTAGCCCATTGCGGCCTGCGGCGGCGATCAGCCCATTTTTCTCGTAGAAGCGGAGTGCCGAAGGCGCCAATCCGGACGCCTTGGCAACCTCAGCGATGTCCAGCAGCGATGTGTCCACTCAATCTCCTTGACTTGAAGCGCAGTTCAAGTAGCAGTCTAGTCAGCATGAGGATTCACCACTTGAACTGCGGATCGGTTCTGACGATCGAAGCCACCTACGACGGTCCGAGGCCCGCACCTGCCGTCAACCACTGTCTGCTGATAGAGACCGACACCGCCGGTCTCGTGCTGGTCGAAACCGGCCTCGGCCTGGGCGACGTCCGGGATCCGCGCGGCACCCTCGGTGCGGACTGGGTAGCGATGGCGCAGCCGGCGCTCGACGAGGAGGAGACAGCCGTCCGGCAGATAGCCCGGCTGGGCCACAAGCCGTCCGACGTGCGGCACGTCATCGTGACCCACCTGGATGTCGACCACAGCGGTGGTCTGCCCGACTTTCCGGGCGCCGATGTCCACGTCCTCGCGTCCGAACTCGATGCGGCCCGCTCTCAGGCCCCCAGCTTCCGCTATCGGCCTGCCCACTGGACACACGAGCCCCGCTGGATCACCTACGGCTCCGAGCCCGACTCCGGCGAACAGTGGTTCGGCTTCACTGCCCTGCAGCCGAAGGGGCTGCCACAAGAGATCAAACTCATTCCCCTGGGGGGCCACACCGCCGGCCACACCGGCATCGCTGTCCAGGACGGGGACCGATGGCTCCTGCATTGCGGCGATGCGTACTACTACCACCGCGAGATCGAGAATCCGAGGGAGGTCCACCCGCTACTCGACATCGTTCAGACCAGTTCGCAGGTCTCTCGTGACCTGCGGCTCGGGACGCAAGCACGCCTACGCGAACTGATCCACGACCACGGCGATCAGGTCGAGGTCTTTTCCGCCCACGACCCTTGGGAATTCGCCCGCTACGTGGTTGACGTCACCCAGGCTGGTCGGCTGGGGTGAGGTGGAAGCCAGGCCGCTTGCTACGCGCCTCTCGGTAGACTGTTCACCTTTCTCTGGGCCGAACTCACAACATGTCCAGGCCGGCTAACCTCGATCCTTCATGTGGGCCGCCGACGGAGTCGGTGGCCCATTTCGTCGCCGATGGCCCGGGGTTAGGGAGGGCCTCGAGTCGTGTCAGGGCGTCGGTGATCACGTCGATCCAGGGCCAGTGGCGTGCGAATCTCAGGTGCCGGCGGCGGGCCGTCGTGGCGATCTGGGCGACTGCGGAGAACAGGCGGAGTCGGAGACGGCGGGGCTCCCACCTGCGGGTTTCGCTGGTCAGAGCGAGCATGGGCATCCGGGCCAGCAGGTCGAGGGCGAGCCGGACGATCTCCAGCCAGATCTGGTTCTGTGCCGTCTTGTGCAGGGGCAGGTTGCGCAGGCCGGTCGCGCGGGCGGCCCGGATGCGGTCCTCGGCCCGCGCCCGCTGGCGGTGGGCGTCGGTGATGCTCATGCCGACCGAGTACGACAGCCATCTGCCCCGCTGGGCGAGCCAGGATGTGAACTGGTGTGTTCCGCCCGCGGAGTCGGTACGGATCAGTGTCTGGCGTCCACGCCGGTACTTCTTCGGCAGTTGGGCCAGGGCGAGATGGGCCGTGGTGATGTGGTCGGCGGCGGTGTTCCTGCGGCATCCGGGGCCGCGGTGTCGGCCATGTTCCATACGTGCTCTCGCACTTCGGCCCGCGCGGCCCGTATCGCGGAGAGGGCCTTCGGCCCAGCGGCAACGAGGCTGTCGATGAGGCGGGAGACGGTCGGGTCGGAGGCCACCGGCCCGAACACGGCCGGCTCGGCCCGCAGCATCCCGACATCCGCGAGGCAGTCTCCACCCAGCGCGACTGAGAGGGCCACGTCCAGCAGTATCTTGCCCGGATCATGCACGGCCCTGGGCGCCGCCATGGCGTCAGCGCCGCGGATAATCGCCCGGTCCAACCCGGCCTTGCGGACCGTCTCGACCAGCAGCACGGCTCCGGCCTGGGACACCACTCCGCGGCCACCGCCCTCAACGCGGACACGCGGTACGACCCGATGCTCTTCTTCACCTGAGAAGTGCCTCCGGCTGGAGCAGGAACAAGGACCTCGACAATCCTTATTCTTGCTGGTCAGAGGCACTTTTCGCTTACCTGGCCACCCGTCAGACAGCCCGCCGTCCCGACGTGATCAACTACGTCGGGCCGTGCGAGCGGCGATCGCGGGCACCGCCACGATCGTCCTGGCGCGTGGTGATGTGCGCTGTGATCAAGGCTGCGTGGCTTGCTCGGCCGAAGCGAGCGTGCGGATCGCGGGCAGGTCGGCGTACAGGTTGTTACCGGGGCACTCGGTGGGGTAGCCGTCGCGGTGGCCGGAGATCCGGTTCAGGGTGACCTTCTGGCCCTTGGTGTACTTGCCGTTGTCGGCGGCGGCGGTGAGTGCGACGGTCCCGGCGGCGTCGTATCCGTAAAGCCCGAGCTTCCAGGCGGCGACGGCGGCGACCGCCCCCCGTACGGAAGGCGTGGAGAGGGCGTCGTTGTAGTTGCCGAGGACCGCGATGCCGGCGGTGTCGGTGTTGAAGCCGTAGGTCTGCGCGCCGAGGACGGGCTTGTCGATGCCGCCCCCGCGGCCCTCGAACACGGTGCCGCACTTGTCGACGAGGAAGTGGTAGCCGATGTCGTTCCAACCCTGGCTCTGCACGTGGTACAGGAAGATCGCGCGGATGATGTCCGGGGACTTGTCGCAGGTGTAGTCGTTGGTGCCGGCGGTGTGGTGGGCGAAAACGACCTTGGTGTCGGTCGTGTATGTCGCCGGGTCCTTTACCAGCGACTCGTCGGCGCTCCAGCCGGAGCGCGGGATGACAGCGGGCTGCGGAGCGGTGTTCGCCACGGCGGACGAGGCCGCCGTGGCGGGGGCCCCGGCGACGGCCGGGTTCACCAGCTCCACGCGGAGCCCACCTGGCAGCTTCGACGGCGCGCCGTGCTGCCCGGTCACCCGCACCTGCACACCGTCGGACGGGCCCGTCCACAGCGGCTGGGTACCGGCGCGCACGCCTGCCGTGCCGCTGTCGGGCCCCAACTCGGGCGTACGCACGTCGAGGTCGAGCTCACGCCACCCCGACCAGGCGCCGGTGACGCTGGAGCGGGTGCGGACCTGAGCCGTACCGCCGAGCTGGGCACGCGGGTCGTCCCAGGTGACGCCCAGCATGCTGAACGGTTCGGTGGGGCGCGCGGACAACGCTCGCCGCGCGGGATCGGGCCCGTGCAACGCGATGCTCCGCACGCCGTTGGCGGTCGAGATCTCCGCGACGGCCTGGGCCGGGAAGGTGAGACCGAGGGACGCGAGGGCAACGGCGGTTGCCGCCGCGACCCTGGCCGTACGACGGAAGGGGAACTGCTCGGTCACGGGGCTCCTTCAGAGGCTGCGGATACTTCGGGTGCGGGAAGTTCACTGCTGCACGTGGTTCGGCCGAAGGCGCCGGTGGCGGTGGCACGTTGGACGTGCCTGCCGCGTACAGCGAGGGTGCAGCTGGCCGTGCCGCCCTTTTCGCCGAGGGTGACGTTGACGATCGAGGAAGCGCCGAGCGGGACGCTCACGGTCTTCTTCCACGGGAGACGGGCGTTCGTGACCACGGTCGCCTTGTCGCCACCCGGACCGCGGTAGGAGATGTCGGCGGCGCCCTCGCCGAGCACCTCGTACGTCACGCCGGCGACGGGCACGGCCTGCTGGGGCGCAGGCGCGTCTTTGGAGTCGAGGACTCCGTACGCCACGAACACGCCGCACGCGAGCAGCAACGCCGACGCGACGGCGATACCTCGGCGGTCGACGCCTCGGTCGTCCCGGGACGGGTAAGCCGTCGTGGTGTCCGGGATTTCCGACTCTGCCGGGCTTCCCGGCTCTTCTGTCGTGGGCATGGCCGCGCTTTCGGTCGAAGCAAATTCGCTTGGGTTATACACCATCAGTATCGAGGGATGCCAGGCAGCGGAAAATTCGGGCAGGACCCCTCAATTGTCATCGACCTGGTCCGCTAAACGCCCTGTATGCGTGCGTGATTGACGAACCATCACCTCAGTGCTGAAGAATCCCCCCGCCACGATCGGCTCACCCCTGGCAAGGCCACTTCCCCGTATGCGGAAGGTCTCGTTCTGCATGCCTTGAGGAGTTCCGGCCGAGGTCAGGTCCACCGTGACCGGTGACGGAGTGCCCGCGCCGGCGCGCGTCGGTGTGCCTGTCCCGCCTCGCGCGGGATGGGTGCCCATGAAGGGAATGGCGTGAAAGCAAGATACGGGCGGGCGATAGCCTGCCTCGTGGTCTCGGCGGTCGCCGGGACCATGCTGCCACAAGTCGCTTATGCGGCACCGGTTTCGGGTGATAGCCGCGAGGGCGTCGTCGATGCCCTCGCGGGCTGGTTCTCGGACGATGAGGGCGAGTCGGACGGGCCGAACGAGCCGTCGACCGGTGGGACTCCGGTGCTGCCGAGCCGGGAGAAGCTGCCGAAGGGCAAGGCGGCCGGGAAAGCGAAGCGCGTCGCGGAACTGACGGGCAGTCGTACGGCGAATGCCCGGTACTGGAAGCTCTCCGACGGCCGGGTGCAGGCCGAGGTGTCGGCGGTGCCGACGGGGTATCGGGCAGGGAGTCGTGGAAGGACATCGACCCGACGGTCACCGCGACCGGCGCCGAAAGCCTCGACTTCGGCAACACGACCAACGCCGCTCGTAGTTGGTTCGGGTCGGACCCTCGCAAGCTGCTGCGGTTCGAGGCCGGTGACGGGCATGCGGTGACCCTGGGTCTCGAGGGCGCGGACAAGCTCGCCCCCGTCGCCGAGGGTGACACCGTCACGTACAAGGACGCCGTGGCCGGTGCGGACCTGTCGTACCAGGTCGGTCCGGGCCGGGTGAAGGAGAACATAGTCCTGGACCGGAGGCCCACTGGCCCGGTCTCCTTCACCTTCACGCTGGACGCCGATGGGCTGACGCCGAAGCCGGGCAAGGACGGTTCGGTCTCCTTCTACGGCGAGGCCGCGAATCCCGTACTGGTGATCCCCGCGGCGTTCATGACGGACGCCAGGAAGGACGCCCGGTCGCCGTACGGGTTCGCGTACAGCAAGACGGTCAGCCAGAAGCTCACCAGGGCCGGCAAGGGCTGGAAGCTCACGGTCACGCCCGATGCGAAGTGGCTGGCCGCGCCGGAGCGGCAGTACCCGGTGACGGTCGATCCGACGATTTTGATCGCTCCGACGCCGACGACGGCGCAAGACGTGATGATCTCCTCGGACGGTCCGGGGACGAACTACGACGACAACTGGCGGCTGTCGGTCGGCAACACCAGCACCGGCTCCTCGCGTGCGCTGATGCGGTTCCCGCTGACCGGCGTACCGGCCGGCACGAAGCTCGACTCGGCCGATCTGAAGCTGTACTACGACCAGACCCACACCGCGGGTGACACCGAGGTCCAACTGGAGGCGCACCGCGCCACGCAGGCGTGGACCGAGGACCAGGCCACCTGGAACAGCGCCAACGCGATCACCGGTGAGCTGTCGGGCACGGCGGTCGTGGTGGACGACGGCGACGCCGGACGGACGGCCGCCGTCGGCGCCTGGCCCGCGTCGGGGAACACGGCGTACACGCAGTACGCGGTCAACCAGGACTACCTGTACAACAAGGACTCGGTCGCGGGTGGCACGTACACCTGGCAGCCGAGCCTTCCCGAGGACGGTACCTACCAGGTCGAGGCGCACAACGTTTTCCGAGGGCCGGAAGTGGAAGTTCGGCTACGGCACCTTCGGCAACCTCAGGGCAGTCACCGACCCCAAGGATACGGAGACCCTCATTCGGCGGTTCCAACAACCGTTCAGGTGGGAATGACCGTATACGGACCTCAGGGGAATATCACGGACACCTACTCGTGTACCGCGATCAACTCCTCGAGCGGCATCGGCTCGACGTGCTAGAAGGGGAAGGGGCCTAGTGGTGGCAACGCTTTCAGAGATCCAAGCCCTGTTGGGTGAACCTCGGTTCAACTGGTCCGATCCGGCACCATGGATCGAACTGGAGCGGGAACTCGGTATCGAATTCCCCTCGGACTTCCGCGAGATCGTGGACGCCTATGGTTCGATCTCGGTCAACGGGCAGTTGTATCTGAAGCATCCCGCCGGCCATCTCCTGCACAGCCTGGGAAAGAACGTCAGGGAGGATCTCGAGTTCTGGCGCGAGGAGGACATGGCAGAGTTCCTGCCAAGCCCGGTAGGGGCGAACCCCGGTGAGTTGATGCCAGTGGCGTCGGCCACGACGGGGGAATGGATATTCCTTCGCGTTCCTGACGAACCCTCTTCGCCCTGGCGCGTCCTGGTCCAGGAGTTGGACAGCCCGGCCCACACTCTCCACGAGATGACGTTCAGCGAATGGTTGCTGGCTTATCTCAGGGGTGAGGACGTGACGGTGTGTTCTCGCAACGTCGCGCCTGACCGTCCGTTCTTCGAATTCCTGCCGTGAAATGAATGCGGTGGTATCTCCTTTCCTGGTGACAGGGGGTGCCACCGCATGAAGATCTCCCCGTAACGATCAACGGAGCCCCACCATCAGATGGTGGGGCTCCGTTGATCGTTACGGGCATCCTCGGCGGAGTTGATCGGCGATCGTTCCGGCGTCCTCAGACAGCGTGCCTTTCATGCCCGGGTGGGGGCGACGGTGAAGTGCTTCGGGGTGGGCGGTGAGGTGAGGCCGTAGTGGATCGCAGTGCAGAGGTGATGCCGGACAACCGCATCATCCGGACCGGATCCGCCCGAACGCGTGACGCCCCGGGGCCGGCTCAGTCGGCGGCCGACCGTACGATCGTGAAGACCGCGCCCTCCGGGTCGGAGACGGTCGCCAGCCGGCCCGTCGTGCTGTCCCTCGGCGGCTGGAGGACGTGCCCGCCGAGCTCGACCACCCGGGTCGCGGCCTCGTCGGTGTCGGCGACCTCGAAGTGGGTCATCCAGTGCGGTCCCCGGTCGCGCGGCAGCGCGTGACCCACGCCGTGCATCGAGGCGACGGGGCGGCCGTCCACGTGCAGCGTCTGGTAGTCGAAGTCGGCGGAGACGACCGCCTCGGCATCGAATCCGAAGACCGACTGGTAGAACTTGCCGACCGTCGCGGTCTCCCGGGTCACCAACTCGTTCCAGACCGGTGTCCCCGGGGTGCCCGCCAGGGCCGTCCCGGTGTGGGCGGCGGCCTGCCAGAGGCCGAAGACCGCCCCGCTCGGGTCGGAGGCGATGGCCAGCCGGCCGGCCTCGCCCGCGTCGATGGGTCCGACCGCGACCGTGCCCCCGCAGGAGCGGATCGTCTCCGCGGTGAGGTCGGCGTCGTCGGTGGCGAGATAGGTCGTCCAGGCGATCGGCAGGTGCCGGTCGGGGGGCAGCTGTCCGAGCCCCGCGACCTCCTTGCCGTCGAGCAGTGCACGGACGTAGGGCCCGAGTTGATCGGGCCCCGGCCGGAACTCCCAGCCGAACAGGGCTGCGTAGAACTCCTGGGTGGCCGTCAGGCCGTGCACCATCAGACTTACCCAGCACGGCGTTCCGGGTGTGCGCCGCTCGGCAGCCTCGGTCATCGTCTTCTCTCTCCTCGGACCGTTGTGGTGGCCGTACGAAAGGACAGGACCGGTACACCGGCCCGGGATGGTGGAGGTGATGTGCTCCCGTGCAGATGCTTGCACCACCTGACGCCTGACGCGCCCCGGCCGCGCCGCCTTTCGACGGCTTCTCGACACAGAGGGTCCGATTTGGGAGGGAATATCCGCATCGGAATCGCTACAGGTTGGCTGACTCCTGCGCGAGGATGGCACTCATGAAGCCCATCATCACCGCATCCGAATATGCCGGCGAGTCGGCGGGGCCACGTCCGCCGGTGCTCCTGGACGTCCGTTGGCGACTGGGCGGTCCGCACGGCCGCCCGGACTACGAGGCCGGGCACCTGCCCGGTGCGGTCTTCGTCGATCTCGACGCGGAGCTGGCGGGCCCGGCGGGCAAGGGCGGCCGGCATCCCCTGCCCGACCCGGAGGAGTTCGGGGCGGTGATGCGCCGCGCCGGGGTCTCCCGCGACACTCCCGTGGTGGTGTACGACGGCGGTCAGGGATGGGCGGCGGCGCGCGCCTGGTGGCTGCTGCGCTGGACCGGGCACCGCGACGTCAGGGTGCTGGACGGCGGTCTCGCGGCCTGGACCGGTGAGCTGTCGACCGAGACGCCGGCGCCCGCCGAGGGCGACTTCCGGCCCGCGCCGGGGGCGCTGGCGCTGCTGGACGCGGACGGGGCGGCCGCACTGGCCCGTTCCGGGCTGCTGCTCGACGCGCGGGCCGCCGAGCGCTACCGGGGCGACGTGGAACCGATCGACCGGGTCGGCGGCCACATCCCGGGCGCCGTCTCGGCGCCTACCGCGGAGAACGTCGGCGAGGACGGGCGGTTCCTGGCGGCCGACGTGCTGGCCTCCCGGTTCAGCGGGCTGGGAGCCGACGGGGACGCACGTGCGGTCGGCGTCTACTGCGGCTCGGGCGTCTCCGGCGCCCATGAGGTGCTGGCTCTGGAGCTCGCCGGATACCGGGCGGCTCTGTACGCGGGGTCCTGGTCCGAGTGGTCCTCCGACGCCTCCCGGCCGGTAGCGACGGGCCCGGACCCCCAGTAACACCCCGCGCGGGGCCGGTTCCCGCCCCAGGACAGGGCGAGGGCCCGTACGCCGTCGCGTACGGGCCCTCGTCACGCCGTGATCACCGGCGTCAGTCCTGCTTCTTCCGGCGCGTACCGAACACGATCTCGTCCCAGCTGGGTACCGCTGCCCGGCGGCCCGGACGGACGCCGTCCGCCTCGGCCTGCCGGTCCGTCGTCCCGGTGAGCCGGTCGCGATGGCCGGCCACCGCACGGGGCATCAGTACGTCCGCGTACGCCGACCCCGCCCCCGCGGAAGCCGCCGCCGCGGGCGGCTCGTCCGCTTCGGGCTCCTGGACCGCGGGCTCGATGGCGGGCGGCTCCGGCGGCGAGGGCCGTTCCGGTACGACCATGTCGCCACGGAAGCTCGGCACAGCCTCCAGCAGGCTGGTCAGCGAGTCGCGCTCCACGGCCGACACCCCGCCGATGTGTTCCTCGGGCTCGGGGGGCGGTGGCGGAGAAGGCCGCTCCATCTGGCGGTCCAGGGCACGGTCCAGCGGCCGGTCGCGCGGCAGCCGCGCGATCCGGGGTACGAAGGGGAAGCTGGGTTCCGGCGCGGCGACGTCGTCGGTCTCGCCGATCAGCGAGCGTGCTTCGTCGTCCACGGCCTGGACGAGCCGCCGGGGCGGGTCGTACGTCCAGCTCGCCGAGTGGGGCTCGCCCGCGACCCGGTAGACCAGGAGGACTTCCCAGGTGCCGTCGTCGCGGCGCCACGAGTCCCACTGGACCGTTTCCTTGTCGGCGCCGCGCATCAGGAGGCGCTCCTGGACCGCCTCGCCGAGCTGGGGGCCGGTGTTCTCGCCGGGACGGCGTACGGGCGTCTTCCGGGCCCGCTCGGCCATGAAGGCACGCTCCGCGAGCACGGGGCCCTCGAAGCGGCGTACGCGGTCCACGGGGATGCCGGCGAACTGAGCGACCTCCTCCGCGGAGGCACCGGCGCGTATCCGGGCCTGGATGTCGCGGGGACGGAGGTGACTCTCCACCTCGATCTCGATCTGGCCGAGCCGGGCGCGGTCGTTGCGCACGGCGGCGCGCAGCCGCTCATCGATCGGAAGCGTGTACTCCGTGCTGTCCGCAGCCTTGAGCACCAGTCGTGTGCCGTCGTTTGAGACGGCCACGACACGCAGTTCGGGCATGGGAACCTCCCGGGTGGTGCCTGCCGACGTCACGTGCGTCGCTGCTTCCGCTAGTCGAGTGTGGCCTGCCCGGGTGCAGCCTGCCACAACCTTGCCAAGTTACCCGGCGTGTCGGGCCTTGGCCCTTGAGCGCCGTGGTGGCACGGTTACCTTTGTGCGACGCACAGTGACCGATAGTCACTCCGTGTCGCAGGCGCCGTGCGATGCCGCGGCGCCGCCGGTTCGAGTGCCGTCTTCGGCCCCCTCCCGTAAAGCTCGGAAACCCATGCGGGAGTCCAGCCCCAGGGCTCGCAACAGTACTCCATTCGGGCCACGCGAGTGGAGCGGCGCGCCGCCGAAGTTCTCGCGGGGGGCGGGAGTTGACTCTCACGCCGACCGGTCATATGTGCGCAATGCGTGTTCTGCTTCACAGAATCGCCAGAATCGGAACTATTCACTTCGCCCAAAGGTCCGTTCTTGGTGCATGGTGGGAGCGATGTCAAGCAGGGGCAGGTAATGGTCGGTAAGCCGGAAAGTGACATAGAACCCAAGGAAAGGCGCATAGATCTGAGTCTGCCGCAGGTTGCCGGCAGTGCTGTGGCAGCGGTCGCCGCAGCCGTCATGGCCTCGCAACTGGGCGTGTACGGAACGATCCTCGGCGCGGGGGTGATGAGTGTCGTCGCCACCTGTGGAGGCTCCGTCTTCCAGCACTTCTTCCGCCGTACGGGCGAGCAGATCCGCGAGGTCACGGTCCACGTGAAGCACCCGGCGGGCCGCCAGGTGACCGTACGGACGAGGGAGACGACTCCGGCGGGGTACGGACAGCAGGCACGGCAGCAGCCGGCGGACGACGCGACGACCGTGCTGCGGACGGTGCGGACCGACCTCGACCGCACGCAGATGCTCGACCTCGACCGCACCCGGCTCCTGAAGCCCGGCACGGACCGTACGCAGCCGCTGGACCCCGATCCGGACCGTACGCGGCTGCTGAAGCCCGATCCCGAACGCACCCAGCTGCTCGGGCAGGTGAACCACCGGACCGGGACGGCGGCGGCAGGCGGGCCGGACGACGCGTTCTCCGGCGCCACCACGCACGGCACGCGCGTGCGGGGCTGGAAGAAGTCGGCGCTCGCGGCTGTCGCGGTCTTCGCGCTGACGATGATCGGGATCACCGCGTTCGAGCTCGTCTCCGGCAACGACCTGAGCGGCGGCCGGGGAACGACGTTCGGCTCCGTCGTACGGGGCGGGGACCAGGGCTCGGGGCCGGCCGGACCCGCGCCCTCCAGCAGCACCGACCAGGAGCAGGGCACGGACCAGGACCCGTCCTCCGACAGCAGCACGGCACCGGGAACGGATCAGGGCGACGGCGCGAGCACGAACCCTGACCGGGAAGGTGACGGCACGACAGCGGAGCCGACGCCCACGCCCTCCGGCTCCGACGTGACCACCCCGTCGCCCACGCCCACCCCGACGGCGCCGGAGGACGGCGCCACGGCCACCCCGGACCCGACCGGCACGGGCGAGGCTCCGGTGCAGCAGGACGAGGCGACCCCCGGCACCGGAACCGCCGGCGGCTGACGACGGACGGCACGCGAGCACCCGGCACCGGGCCCGAAACGGCCCGGTGCCGTCGCGTCAGTCGCCCAGTACGCGGCGCAGGTAGTCGTTGCCGAACAGCCGGTCCGGGTCGAGCCGGTCGCGCACGGCGGTGAACTCGCCGAACCGGGGGTAGACCCCGGCCAGGTACGCGGCGTCCCGGGTGTGGATCTTGCCCCAGTGTGGACGTCCGCCGTGGGCGGTCATGATCCGCTCCACCGCGGTGAAGTACGCCTGGTAGGGCGTGCCCCGGTACAGATGCACGGCGATGTACGCGCTCTCGCGGCCCGAAGCCGTCGAGAGCGCGATGTCGTCGGCGGGTGCGGTCCTGACCTCCACCGGGAAGCTGATCCGCAGGGGCGAGCGGTCGATCATGGCCTTGACCTCGCGCAGTGCCTCGACGGCGCTCTCCCGCGGCAGCGCGTACTCCATCTCCATGAAGCGCACCCGGCGCGGGCTGGTGAAGACCTTGTACGGGATGTCGGTGTACGTACGGGCGGACAGGGCCCTGCTGGAGAGCCTGGCGATCGACGGGATGGTCGCGGGGACCGCCCGGCCGAGCGAGCAGGCGACCTGGAAGATGCCGTTCGACAGCAGCTCGTCGTCCACCCAGGCGCCGATCCTGCCGGGCGGGGCGGCGGGGCCCGCGCTGCGGTTGTTGCGCTTGGTGTTGCAGTTGCCGGTGTGCGGGAACCAGTAGAACTCGAAGTGCTCGTTCTCGGTGAAGAGCCGGTCGAAGTCGGCCGTGACCCGGTCGAAGGTCATCGGCTCCTCACGTGCCGTCAGCAGGAAGACGGGCTCCACGGCGAAGGTGATCGCGGTGATCACGCCGAGTGCGCCGAGCCCCAGGCGGGCGACGGCGAAGACGTCCGGATTCTCCGCCTCCGAGCAGCGCAGCACCGTGCCGTCCGCCGTGACCAGTTCGAGGGCACGGATCTGCGCGGATATGGACGCCGAGTCGCGGCCGGTGCCGTGCGTGCCTGTCGAGGTGGCCCCGGCGACCGTCTGCTCCATGATGTCGCCCATGTTGGTGAGGGAGAGCCCCTCACGGGCGAGCGCCAGATTGAGCCGCTTCAGCGGGGTGCCGGCCTCGACCGTCACGGTCATCGCCGTACGGTCGATGTCCCGGATACCGGTGAGCAGATCGGGGCGTATCAGGACGCCGTCGGTGGCCGCGGTCGCCGTGAACGAGTGGCCCGTGCCGACCGGCTTCACCTTCAGACCGTCCTCGGACGCCCTGCGCAGTACCTCCGCGAGTTCGTCCACGGAGGCGGGCGTCACGGCCCGTGCGGGCCGGACGGTGACGTTCCCCGCCCAGTTACGCCACGCGCTCGTCGTCGTCCGTGCGTAGGTGTCGGTCATCTTCCCCGCGCCCTCCCGTAGGAACCGGCTTGGCCAGCCGGCGATACCCCAGGAACGCCACCGCGGCCGCGAGCGCTCCCGCCACGGTGGGCACCGCGTACCCCGCCTCCGCTCCGGACGCGTCGACCACCCAGCCTGCGGCCGAGGAGCCGAGCGCCACTCCGACCGCGAGCCCGGTACCGGTCCAGCTCATGCCCTCGGTCAGTTCGGCGCGCGGTACGTGCTGCTCGACGAGGGCCATGGTGGTCACCATCGTCGGTGCGATGGCAAGGCCCGCGACAAAGAGCGCCACGGCCAGAAACGGCAGGTTCCCGGCCAGTTGGAGGGGGATCATACTCACGGCCATCGCGCAGACTCCCACCAGCCACCTGGTGGACGGCTTGCCCTTGAGGTGCATCAGCCCGAACACGGCTCCGGCGAGGCAGGACCCGAGGGCGTAGACCGCCAGGACGAGACTGGCCGCCGCCTTGTGGCCCTGCTCCTCGGCGAACGCCACGGTGACCACGTCCACCGCCCCGAAGATCGTTCCGGTCGCCACGAAGGTGACCACCAGGACCTGGAGCCCGGGGGAGCGGAGCGCCGAGCCGCCGGACTGCTGCGACCTGGGGTGGGGCACCGGCTCGGTGGCGCGCTGTGCGGTCAGCCAGAAGACACCGACCGCCAGGAACACCCCGGCCAGCAGTGGACCGGCCTCCGGGAACCAGGCGGTGGAGAGCCCGATCGAGATGATCGGCCCGAAGATGAAGCACACCTCGTCGACGATCGACTCCCACGCGTACGCGGTGTGCAGTTCACGGGGCGAGCCGCGGTAGATCTCCGCCCAGCGGGCCCGGGTCATCGACCCGACACTGGGTACGCAGCCGACGCCCGCGGCGAAGACGAACAGGGTCCAGTCCGGCCACCGTTGCTGGGCGCAGACGAGCAGTCCGGTGACCGCCGCCACGGAGACCAGCGTGGCCGGGCGCAGCACCCGGCGCTGTCCGTACCGGTCGACCAGCCGGGAGATCTGCGGGCCGAAGACGGCCGCCGCCATGGCCAGCGTGGCCGACAGCGCGCCGGCCAGCCCGTACCGGCCGGTGATCTGGGAGATCATGGTCACGACGCCGATGCCCATCATGGACAACGGCATCCTGCCGAGGAATCCGGCCGTCGAGAACCCCTTGGAGCCGGGGGCGGCGAAGATGGCGCGGTAGGGGCTGGGCAAGGGGCACTCCGGTCGAGCCTGTCACGCGTGAAGATGGCCGATACAGCTTACGGGCGGAACCGGGTGTCCGATACCTGGAGGGATGTCGGTTGCGGCCCTGTCGGACCCGGGTGGCAGGATCGGGTGCATGTCCGATCTGCGCGATCCCGCTCTCTACGACGCCCTGCTGCTGCTCTCCTTCGGCGGCCCCGAAGGCCCGGACGACGTGGTCCCGTTCCTGGCGAACGTGACCCGCGGCCGGGGCATCCCAGAGGAGCGGCTGAAGGAAGTCGGCAAGCACTACTTCCTCTTCGGCGGCGTCAGCCCCATCAACGGGCAGAACAGGGCCCTGCTCGACGCCCTGCGCAAGGACTTCGCGGACCACGGCCCGGACCTGCCGGTGTACTGGGGCAACCGCAACTGGGCGCCGTACCTCACCGACACCCTGCGCGAGATGGTCACAGCCGGACACCGCCGTATCGCCGTGCTCGCCACCAGTGCCTACGCCTCGTACTCCGGCTGCCGTCAGTACCGCGAGAATCTCGCGGAGTCGCTCGCGGTCCTGGAGGCCGAGGGGCTGCCCGTGCCGCGCGTGGACAAGCTGCGGCACTACTTCAACCACCCCGGTTTCGTGGAGCCCATGACGGAGGGCGTGCTGGCCGCGCTGGCCGGCCTGCCCGAGGACATCGCGGCGGGCGCGCACCTCGCCTTCACGACGCACTCCATCCCCACCGCCGCCGCCGACACCTCCGGCCCCGAGGAGGCGCACGGCGACGGCGGGGCCTACGTCGCCCAGCACCTCGACGTCGCCCGTGTGATCGTCGACGCGGTGCGTGAGCGGACCGGCATCGAGTACCCGTGGCAGCTCGTCTACCAGTCGCGCAGCGGCGCCCCGCACATCCCGTGGCTGGAGCCCGACATCTGTGACCACCTGGAGGCTGTCCACGGCGCGGGGGCCCCGGCGGTCGTGATGGTCCCCATCGGCTTCGTCTCGGACCACATGGAAGTCCTGTACGACCTCGACACCGAGGCCACCGCCAAGGCCGCCGAGCTCGGTCTGCCCGTACGGAGGTCCCCGACCGTCGGCGCCGACCCCCGGTTCGCCGCGGCCGTCCGCGAGCTGGTCATGGAACGCACGGCGACCGAGCGGGGACGTGCGGTGGAGCGGTGCGCCCTCGGCGCGCTCGGCCCCGGCCACGACCTCTGCCCGGTCGGCTGCTGCCCGGCCCGCACCCCGAAGCCCGCCGCCGCGGGCGCGGACAGCCCGTTCGCGTAGGGCCCGCGCACTGACCGCAATCCTCCTGGGAGCACTGTGACCGACCCCTTCCTGACCGAACTCCTCGACCTGGCCCTGGAAGCGGCCCGCCGCGCCGGCGCCCTGCTGCGCGACGGCCGCCCGGCGGACCTGGGGGTGGCCGCGACCAAGTCCAGCCCCATCGACGTCGTCACCGAGATGGACATCGCCGCCGAGAAGCTGATCACCGGCTTCCTCTCCGAGCGCCGCCCCGGCGACGGATTCCTCGGGGAGGAGGGCGCCAGCTCCGAGAGCAGCACCGGCATCCGCTGGGTCATCGACCCGCTCGACGGCACGGTGAACTACCTCTACGGACTGCCCACCTGGGCGGTGTCCATCGCGGCGGAACGCGACGGCGAGCGGATCGTGGGCGTGGTCGAGGCCCCGATGCGCCGTGAGACGTACCACGCCGTGCTCGGTGGCGGCGCGTACGCGAACGGCGCCGCCCTGCGCAGCCGTCCCGCGCCCCCGCTCGACCAGGCGCTCGTGTCGACGGGCTTCAACTACGTCACCGACGTCCGCACCCACCAGGCGGCCGTGGCCGCCCAGCTCATCCCGCGGCTGCGTGACATCCGGCGCAGCGGCTCGGCCGCCGTCGACCTGTGCGATGTGGCGGCGGGCCGTCTCGACGGCTACTACGAGCGCGGACTGCACCCCTGGGACCTCGCGGCCGGCGATCTCATCGCCCGGGAGGCGGGCGCACTCACCGGCGGACGTCCCGGACGGCCCGCGGACGGCGGACTGACGGTGGCCGCCACCCCCGGCGTCTTCGAGCCCCTCCAGGCACTCCTGGAAGAGCTCGGCGCCTGGCACGACTGACCGAGGGCCCGCAGGCCCCCTGACGGCCCCCTGCGGGCGTACGGGCAAAGAAAGGGCCCCGGCTGCCGTGACCGGCGGCCGGGGCCCTCTCGTAGCGGCTCAGACGCTTGTGGTGCTGACTTCGACGCCGTGTTCGGCCGCGAGGCGGCGCAGGTCGTCCAGCTCTCCCTGCTCGACATCCGCGAGGAAGTCGTCACCTGTCTCGCGAGCCCTCGTGAGGTCGGACTCGGTGCTCTTGATGCGTTGCAGCAGACCTGCGGTGAAAGCGTCCATGGAGCGCCCCCTCATCGTGGGTCGGTGGCACGGGGGTGTGCCCGGGGTTCCTCCGGCCGGGGACCGGAGGGCGGGTGATCACGCCTTCCCCCAAGGGGGCGGAATGGGCAGTGGCATGCCACGTGCAGGGTGTGATCTCGGGTGTGAAGTCGTACTCCCCAGCCCTGCTCCGCCAGAAACCTCAACTGGCCCGCAAATCCGCCGCCTTCTCCTGGGCCGCAGCCGGCCCCGCGTCGCCTTACCGCCGGTTTATGCGCGTTGCGGGCAGGATGGACGCGCACAGTCACTCTGCTGACGGTGCGGCCGTGCGGCCCGGACCAGGGCCGTTCGCCGTTTCGATCTACCGAAGTACCTAAGGAAGGACAGCGCCGTGCGCGTACTCGTCGTCGAGGACGAGCAGCTGCTCGCCGATGCGGTGGCCACCGGACTGCGCCGGGAGGCCATGGCCGTCGACGTCGTCTACGACGGTGCCGCGGCCCTGGAGCGCGTAGGGGTCAATGACTACGACGTGGTGGTGCTGGACCGGGACCTCCCGCTGGTCCACGGCGACGACGTCTGCCGCAGGATCGTCGAGCTCGGCATGCCCACCCGGGTGCTCATGCTCACCGCGTCCGGTGACGTCAGCGACCGGGTGGAGGGGCTGGAGCTCGGCGCGGACGACTACCTCCCCAAGCCCTTCGCCTTCAGCGAGCTGACCGCGCGGGTGCGGGCCCTGGGGCGCCGCACGACGGTCGCGCTGCCGCCGGTCCTGGAGCGCGCCGGGATCAAGCTCGACCCCAACCGCCGCGAGGTCTTCCGGGACGAGCAGGAGATCCAGCTCGCGCCGAAGGAGTTCGCCGTGCTCGAGGTCCTGATGCGCAGCGAGGGCGCGGTCGTCTCGGCCGAGCAGCTTCTGGAGAAGGCGTGGGACGAGAACACCGACCCGTTCACCAACGTGGTGCGCGTGACGGTGATGACCCTGCGCCGCAAGCTCGGCGAACCGCCCGTCATCGTCACGGTGCCCGGTTCCGGATACCGGATCTGAGGACGCCGTGCCAGCCGCCCCGGCGCCCGTGACAGCGCCTCCGAAGCCGACCTGGGAGCCCAAACAGCAGGAGCCCCCGTATCCCTGGCTGCGCCCGACCATCCGCATACGCCTCACGCTGCTGTACGGGGGCATGTTCCTGATCGCGGGCATCCTGCTGCTCTCGATCATCTACATGCTGGCCGCCCAGGCCCTGCACGTGGGCAGCGAGCTGCCGTTCCAGATCGTGAACGGCCAGGTCACGAGCGAGGTGTGCGACCTTCCCAAGAAGGCCACACCCGATGCCTTCAACGCGGCCATGAACGCCTGCGTCAACCACCAGCGCAAGCAGGCACTCGACACTCTGCTGAACCGGTCGCTGCTGGCCCTGGTGGGCCTCAGCATCATCGCGTTCGCCTTCGGGTACGCGATGGCGGGCCGGGTGCTGTCCCCGCTGGGCCGGATCACCCGCACAGCCCGCAGGGTGGCCGGAACCGATCTGTCGCGCCGGATCGAGCTGGACGGCCCGGACGACGAGCTGAAGGAGCTCGCAGACACCTTCGACGACATGCTGGACCGCCTGGAGCGGGCCTTCACGGCGCAGCAGCGCTTCGTCGGGAACGCCTCGCACGAGCTGCGCACCCCGCTCGCCATCAACCGCACGCTGCTGGAGGTCCACCTCTCCGACCCGGAGGCCCCACCGGAGCTCCAGCAGCTCGGCAAGACCCTGCTGGCCACCAACGAGCGCAGTGAGCAGCTGGTCGAAGGGCTCCTGCTGCTCGCCCGCAGCGACAACCAGATCGTCGAACGCAAGCCCGTGGATCTGGCCGAGGTCGCGGACCGGGCCATCGACCAGGTCCACGCGGAGGCCGTGGCGAAGGGGGTGCGGATCCGTGGCGAGCGGGCACCCGCCGTCGTCCAGGGCAACGGTGTCCTGCTGGAGCGGATCGCGCTGAACCTCGTACAGAACGCCGTCCGCTACAACGTGGCCGAAAACGGCTGGGTGGAGATCACCACCGAGCTCCAGCCCGGGCAGGCGCTCCTCGTCGTCTCGAATACGGGCCCTGTGGTGCCCGCGTACGAGATCGACAACCTCTTCGAGCCCTTCAGGCGGCTGCGTACGGAGCGGACGGGCAGCGACAAGGGGGTCGGACTCGGCCTGTCGATCGCGCGGTCCGTCGCGAGGGCCCACGGAGGCCGTATCATCGCGGAGCCCCGCGAGGGCGGTGGTCTTGTGATGCGCGTCACCCTGCCGGTCTGAGAGGGTTCGTGGTGCGAGGCCGCAAACGATCGCACTGTTCGCTTTAGGCGGAATTTTCGGGACCCGTTCCCGGCGAGTCCGTGTGTGATCGATCACAGGTGCGAAATCAGGCTCCTCCACCCTCCGTGATCGCACCTCCGTCGGAAAGCCGGGAAACGTCCGGGTTTTCGAGGGTCGATATCACGGGAAGTACACGGGGTGGCGCCTGTGAACTGCAGTATCAGGACCGTGTACGGTCCCCATCGCCACCCAAGCCGACCTCTCCCGAGGGGCCCGGTTGGGTGTCGATTCAGTAACAGACCTTGATGTGAGGCAAAATCTCCGCCTCAGGTCGGGCACAAGTCCGGCCTCTCACGCGTTACGTGCGCTGGAGACACCGCAGAAACCCATGAGGGGGAGAGCGACATGGCAACGGATTACGACACCCCGCGCAAGACCGACGACGACGTGGACCAGGACAGCCTCGAAGAGCTCAAGGCTCGTCGGAGCGACAAGGCGGCATCCGCCGTCGACGTCGATGAATTCGACGCGGCCGAGGGACTGGAGCTGCCCGGCGCAGACCTGTCCAACGAGGAACTGGCCGTACGGGTCCTGCCCAAGCAGGCCGACGAGTTCACCTGCATGAGCTGCTTCCTCGTGCACCACAGGAGCCAGCTGGCCCGCGAGAAGAACGGCCAGCCGATCTGCCGCGACTGCGACTAGGTCGGGACGGCCGTGGCAGGCGACACACCGTTCCGGAAGCGGCGCTTGTGGCACAGGAAAGCCACGGAGGCGCATCAGGGCGGCACAGGCCCGGCAGCAGGCGCAAGCCCGTCTGCCGAGCGTTCCGCCGCCCTGCCGCCCTCCGTGGGCGCACCTGGCGACGAGCGAGGCCGACCGGCCTCGCTCGAAGCGGTCCGGACGGAAGGCACGGCAGGCACAACGGAAAAGGCCACAGAGGCCGACAGGGCTGAGCCCGCGCCCGGGGCAGGCCGTCTGCACACACTGAAACGGGGCGTACGCAAGGGCGGGGAGAGCGCCAGAGCCGTAGTCGGTCAGTTGGCCGACCGGATCATCGACACGGCTCCCCGCGTCCCCGTGCGCGATCTCGCCACCCTGCGCAGGCAGTTCCCGGGGCTCGGCCCCGAAGAGCTCGCCGACAAGCTCATCACGGGCGCGAGCAAGGCCACCGCCGCCGTCGGCGCGGGAATCGGGGCGGCGGCCATGATGCCCGTACCGCCCGCGATGCTCGCCGAGCTGGCCGCGGAGATCACCGGCGTCGCAGCGATCGAGCTGAAGCTCGTCGCCGAGCTGCACGAGGTCTACGGCCGGCGCCCGCCCGGCAACATCAGCCAGCGCAGCACCGCGTATCTGACGTCCTGGACGGAGGAGCGCGGTATCGACGTCTCACGGCCCACCACGCTGAACGCGGCGCTCGGCGGCCAGATGAAACGCGAACTGCGCCAGCAGATCATGAAGCGCATGGTGCGCGACCTGCCTAATCTGATCCCGTTCATGATCGGCGCCGCGGTCGGCGCGATGATGAACCGGCGGGACACCAAGAAGCTCGCCGAACGGGTCAGGAACGACCTGCGCAAGGATCAGGTGCCCTGGGACCGGCTCCCCGACCTGCCCGCGCTGGACCAGCCCGAGAATCCCGAGCAGCTGCCCGGGGAGCCGAAGGGCTAGGGCTCCCCGTCCGGTCAGGCAGCTCGTACCGCCGTCAGGGCCGCCACCAGGGCCTGCGGCTCGCGGGTCGACAGGAAGACGTACGGGGTCGGGTCGGCCGGGTCCGTGACCTCGACCCGCACCGCCGTCGGGATGTAGCTGCGCAGCAGCATGAACGCGCGCATGTCGGCCTTGTGCGAGCGCCAGGCGCGCGCCGTGTCCGCGTCCAGCACCTCGGCCTCGCCGAGCGCCGACAGCGGAATACGCGCGTCGCCCGCGACGAGGGCACCCGCCACCACGCGGATGCGCGCGGAGCCGTACGAACTCACGACGACAGCCGAGGCCGCCGTGCCGCCGACCAGACCGGCGAGCAGGGGCAGGGTGCCCAGCGGCAGGAGCATCAGGGCACAGGCGATGCCGACCCCGAAGGCGATGACCCACCACGAACGGGGAGCGGTGAGTCGTTCGTCGAAGGGCGTTGCGGAAGGCTGCATGAAACCAAGCTTGGCACGGCGCGGCCCGCGGTCGGCCGCGCGGGTAAGGTCTGCGCCTGTGAGTGGAACATCTAAGGGCCTGACGCCCCCGGCCGACGCGGTGGCGCCGGTCCGGCACCCCGAAGCCCCGGCACCGGGAGAACTCCTCGGCGCGCACTACGAACACTGTTTCGGCTGCGGTGGGGGACAGCCGCACGGGCTGCACCTCCAGGCCCGCGCGGGCGAGGGCGTGCGCGTCACCGCCGAGTTCACGGTGAAGGCCGCCCACCAGGGCGCCCCGGGCCTCGCGCACGGCGGCGTCCTGGCCACGGCGCTGGACGAGACGCTCGGCTCGCTGAACTGGCTGCTGCGGGTGATCGCGGTGACCGGACGGCTGGAGACCGACTTCGTCCGGCCGGTACCGGTGGACACCGTCCTCTTCCTGGACGCCGAGATCACCGCGGTCCACGGCCGCAAGATCTACTCGACGGCCACCGGCCGGACCGGCGGCCCCGACGGGCCCGTCGCGGTCCGCGCCGACGCCCTCTTCATAGAGGTCAAGGTCGACCACTTCATCGAGAACGGCCGTCCGGCCGAGATCCAGGCGGCCATGGCCGATCCCGACCAGGTCAAGCGAGCCCGCGCCTTCGAGGTGAACCCCTGATGCACCCTCCTCTCGACGTACTGATCCGCCGGCTCGACCCCGAGGTGCCCATCCCCTCGTACGGTCATCCGGGCGACGCCGGGGCCGACCTGGTGACCACGGAGGCCGCCGAACTCGCGCCCGGGGAACGGGCGGTGCTGCCCACCGGGGTCTCGATCGCGCTGCCCGACGGGTACGCCGCGTTCGTGCACCCGCGTTCCGGCCTCGCGTCCCGCTGCGGAGTGGCCCTCGTGAATGCCCCAGGGACGGTTGATGCCGGGTACCGTGGGGAGATCAAGGTGATCGTGGTCAACCTCGATCCGCGCGAGACCGTGCGGTTCGAACGTTTCGACCGGATTGCTCAGATGGTCGTCCAGCAGGTCGAGAAGGTGCGCTTCCACGAGGTGGCGGAACTTCCCGGTTCGGCGCGGGCCGAGGGTGGCTTCGGGTCCACCGGCGGTCATGCCGCGGTGGACGGCGTCACGGGCGGGATCACCCAGGGTGGGAACAGCTACGCTTCGGTCGTATCCGACCGGGAAGGACAGTGACGTGTTCGGACGTCGCAAGAAGAGTGGTTCCGCCGAGGACGCGGCGGACGAAGCGCGCGAGGCCGAGCAGGTCGCCGACGAGCTCACCGACGGCGCCGCGAACGGTTCGCGCCGGATGAACCTTCCGCCGGCCCCGCGGCCGGACGGGCCGTGGGACTTCGACGAGGTCAGCCAGCCCGGCGAGGGCCGGGTCGACCTGGGCGGCATCTTCGTGCCCGGAGTCGAGGGCATGGAGCTGCGGGTCGAGGTCGCGGGTGACGCGATCGTCGCCGCCACCGTGGTCCTGCGGGACAGCGCGGTTCAGCTCCAGGCATTCGCAGCCCCCAAGAAGGAGGGCATCTGGGGCGAGGTCCGCGAGGAGATCGCCTCGGGCATCACCCAGCAGGGCGGCATCATCGACGAGGTCGAGGGTCCGCTGGGCTGGGAGCTGCGCGCCCAGGTCCCCGTACAGCTTCCGGACGGGACGAACGGCGTACAGCTCGTGCGTTTCGTCGGAGTCGACGGGCCGCGCTGGTTCCTGCGCGGAGTCATCTCCGGCCAGGGTGCCGTGCAGCCGGAGGCCGCGGGACTGCTGGAGACGATCTTCCGGGACACCGTGGTCGTCCGTGGCGAGGGTCCGATGGCGCCGCGCGACCCCATCGTCCTGAAGCTCCCCAACGACGCCCAGATGGTGCCGGAGGGTGTGCAGCAGGAGGAGCAGGAGGGCTCGAAGTTCTCCGGTGGAATGGGCCAGCTCCAGCGTGGACCCGAGATCACCGAGGTGCGCTGAGGCGCCCCCCGCAGCATCGGCCGGTGGGCCGTACCCGCACGTCCGGGGTACGGCCCACCGGCTTTTCCGTATCCGTGCGTCTGTCCGTGCGCCGTGCGCCGCGCGGGGCCGATCTCCCGCACCTGGCCATTGCCCGGTCGTGTGCCTCATGCACATACTGGCCGCGGCGGGGAAGCGTACGTACGGGGAGAGACATGACCGAGAGCATCAGCGCGCAGGGCGGCACTGCGGTGGCCGAGGAGCCGGGGCGCGGGCCCATGGTGCGGGTCGAGGACCTGCGCCGCTCCTACGGGACCGGCGCCGCGGCCGTCCACGCGCTGCGCGGTGTCTCCTTCGAGATCCCCCGCGGTGAGCTCGTCGCGCTCAAGGGGCGGTCCGGATCGGGCAAGACGACACTGCTCAACCTGGTCGGCGGCCTGGACTCGCCGGACAGCGGCCGGATCATCGTCGACGGCACGGACCTCTCCGAGCTCGGCGAGAACGGGCTCCTGGAACTGCGCCGCGACCGTATCGGCTTCATCTTCCAGTCGTTCGGCCTGCTCCCGATCCTGACCGCCGCGGAGAACGTCGGCGTACCGATGCGGCTGCGCAAGGCCGACCCGCGGGAGCGCGAGGAGCGCGTGGCGCTGATGCTCTCGCTTGTCGGGCTCGGTGACCACGCCCAGCAGCGCCCCGGCGAGCTCTCCGGCGGCCAGCAGCAGCGGGTCGCCATCGCCCGCGCACTCGCCAACCGGCCCGCCCTGCTGATCGCCGACGAGCCCACCGGACAGCTCGACGCGGAGACCGGCCTCGCCGTCATGGAGCTGCTGCGCGCGGTGGTCCGCAGCGAGGGCGTCACCGCCCTCGTCGCCACCCACGACGCCCAGCTCCTGGGCCTCGCGGACCGGGTCCTGGAGCTCGGCGACGGGCACATCGTGGAGCACACGAAGGCGGTCTGAGGCCCGCGGGAGAGCCTCCTCGGCGACCCTGCCGGGCATCAGAATCCCGTCAATACGCACCCCTGAGCCACCCCCGGTCCGATATGCCCGAAATCCTCGGAGTAGTTTCGGAATCGGCTGCCGCATCGGCCGCAGCCGATTCTGAAAGACAATGGGGCCATGGGACGCGGCAAGCTTCGGATCTACCTGGGTGCGGCACCGGGCGTCGGCAAGACGTACGCGATGCTCTCCGAGGCACACCGTCGGGTGGAGCGGGGCACCGACTGCGTCGTCGCCTTCGTCGAGCACCACGACAGGCCGCGCACCGAGGTGATGCTGCACGGCCTGGAACAGGTCCGGCGCCGTGACATCGAGTACCGCTCGGCCGTCTTCACCGAGATGGACGTCGACGCGGTCCGCGACCGCGCACCCGCCGTCGCGCTGGTGGACGAGCTGGCCCACACCAACGTGCCCGGCTCCCGCAACGCCAAGCGGTGGCAGGACGTCGAGGAACTCCTCGCGGCCGGCATCGACGTCATCTCGACCGTCAACATCCAGCACCTGGAGTCGCTCGGCGACGTCGTCGAGTCGATCACCGGAGTACGGCAGCGCGAGACCGTCCCCGACGAAGTCGTACGCCGTGCCGACCAGATCGAACTGGTCGACATGTCGCCCCAGGCGCTGCGCCGCCGCATGGCCCACGGCAACATCTACAAGCCCGACAGGCTCGACGCGGCCCTGTCCAACTACTTCCGCCCCGGCAACCTCACCGCACTGCGCGAGCTGGCCCTGCTCTGGGTCGCCGACCGGGTCGACGAATACCTCCAGCAGTACCGCGGCGAGCACAACATCCGCACCACGTGGCAGGCCCGCGAACGCATCGTCGTCGGGCTGACCGGCGGCCCCGAGGGCCGCACCCTCATCCGCCGCGCCTCCCGGATGGCCGCCAAGGGCTCGGGCAGCGAGATCCTCGCCGTGTACATCGCCCGGAGCGACGGGCTCACCGCCGCCTCGCCCAAGGAACTCGCCGTACAGCGCACCCTCGTCGAGGACCTGGGCGGCACCTTCCACCACGTCATCGGCGACGACATACCCTCGGCGCTCCTCGAATTCGCCCGCGGGGTCAACGCCACCCAGATCGTCCTCGGCTCCAGCCGCCGCAAGGCGTGGCAGTACATCTACGGCCCCGGCGTCGGCGCCACGGTGGCCCGCGATTCCGGCCCCGACCTCGACGTCCACATCGTCACGCACGAAGAGGTCGCCAAGGGCCGAGGACTGCCCCTCGCACGCGGCAACCGGCTCGGCCGGGCACGCATCCTCTGGGGCTGGGCCGTCGGCGTCGGGGGCCCGGCGGCCCTCTCACTGTTCCTCAGAAGCCTGGAGGACGGCCCAGGGCTCGCCAACGACGTGCTGCTCTTCCTCTTCCTGACCGTCGGTGCCGCTCTGCTCGGGGGGCTGCGCCCGGCCCTCGCGTCGGCCGCCGTCGGCTCCCTGCTGCTCAACTACTTCTTCACCCCGCCCACCCACACCCTGACCGTGCAGGACCCGGAGAACCTCGTCGCCATAGTGATCTTCTTCGCGGTGGCGGTCGCGGTCGCCTCCGTGGTGGATCTGGCGGCGCGCCGCACCCACCAGGCCGCCAGGCTGCGCGCCGAATCCGAGATCCTCTCCTTCCTGGCCGGCAGCGTCCTGCGCGGCGAAACCGCCCTGGACGCCCTGCTGGAGCGGGTCCGCGAGACCTTCGCCATGGAGTCCGTCGCCCTCCTGGAGCGGCGGAGCGACGTCGATCCGTGGACCTGCGCCGGGTCCGTCGGCCCGACTCCGGTCGTCCGCCCGGAGGACGCCGATGTCGACATGCCCGTCGGCGACCACATGGCGCTGGCGCTCTCCGGCCGGGTGCTGCCCGCCGAGGACCGGCGGGTGCTCGGCGCCTTCGCCGCCCAGGCCGCCGTCGTACTGGACCGGCAGCGCCTGGTGGGGGAGGCCGAGGAGGCCAGGCGGCTCGCCGAGGGCAACCGGATCAGGACCGCGCTCCTCGCCGCCGTCAGTCATGATCTGCGTACCCCGCTGGCCGCCATCAAGGCCGCCGTCAGCTCCCTGCGCTCCGACGACGTCTCCTGGTCCGAGGAGGACGAGGCGGAGCTCCTCGAAGGGATCGAGAACGGGGCCGACCGGCTCGATCACCTCGTCGGCAACCTCCTGGACATGTCCCGCCTCCAGACCGGCACCGTCACCCCGCTGATCCGCGAGATCGATCTCGACGAAGTCGTCCCCATGGCACTCGGGGGCGTACCCGAGGGCAGTGTCGACCTCGACATCCCGGAGACCCTTCCGATGGTCGCCGTCGACCCCGGGCTGCTGGAGCGGTCCGTCGCCAACATCGTCGAGAACGCCGTGAAGTACCGCCCCGAGGGAACGCGCGTCGTCGTCGCCGCAAGCTCGCTGGGCGAACGCGTCGAGCTACGCGTCGCCGACCGTGGCCCCGGTGTCCCGGACGAGGGCAAGGAACGCATCTTCGAGCCCTTCCAGCGCTACGGCGACGCCCCGCGCGGCGCCGGGGTCGGCCTCGGCCTCGCGGTGGCCCGCGGCTTCGTGGAGGCCATGGGCGGGACACTCGACGCGGAGGACACCCCCGGCGGCGGGATGACCATGGTTCTCACCCTCAAGGCGGCGGCGGGATACGTTCCGGTCAGCACCGGCCTGTCCGCCCAGGTCACCTCGTGACGCTCCCGTACCTCCTACGTGTTCCGTGCAGCAGACATCTTCCGTGCAGCAGAAAGGCAGGTCCACGATGACCAGGGTGCTTGTGGTCGACGACGAGCCGCAGATCGTACGCGCCCTCGTGATCAACCTGAAGGCGCGCAAGTACGAGGTGGACGCGGCGCCCGACGGTGCGACAGCTCTCCAGCTGGCCGCCGCCCGGCACCCCGACGTCGTCGTCCTCGACCTCGGGCTGCCCGACATGGACGGTGTCGAGGTGATCCGGGGACTGCGCGGCTGGACGCGGGTGCCGATCCTCGTGCTCTCCGCCCGCCACACCTCGGACGAGAAGGTCGAGGCTCTGGACGCCGGCGCCGACGACTACGTCACCAAGCCCTTCGGCATGGACGAACTGCTGGCCCGGCTGCGCGCGGCGGTACGCCGGGCCGAGCCCGTCGGCGCGGACGGCGCGGACGGCGTCGTGATCGTCGAGACCGAGGGGTTCACCGTCGACCTGGCGGCCAAGAAGGTCAACCGCGGGGGCCGCGACGTACGCCTCACCCCCACCGAGTGGCACCTGCTGGAGGTCCTCGTCCGCAACAGCGGCCGCCTCGTCAGCCAGAAGCAGCTTCTCCAGGAGGTCTGGGGCCCCTCGTACGGCACCGAGACCAACTACCTCCGGGTCTACATGGCCCAACTGCGGCGCAAGCTGGAGGCCGACCCCTCGCACCCCCGGCACTTCGTCACCGAGCCGGGCATGGGCTACCGCTTCGAGCGCGGCTGACCGCCGGAAACGGGGTACGGGAAGGTCATACCGGGACGACTGAGGTGACCCGTCCGAGTGACGCCACCGGGCACCCGCCGACACCTCCGGACACCGGTACCCTTCGGGTATGAGTGCTGTTCCCCGATTCGAGAAGGCCGGCAAGGCGGATAAGCCGTCCGGCCGCTTCCGCCGGATGCTCGACCGCCTGTCCAGCTCCCAGCAGGACCTGGAGTCCGAGGAGCTGCGGGAGGACGCGCAGGCGTCGGGGTGCACCCGCATCGCCGAGTGCTCCGACCGCCAGATCGTCAAGGTGACTGGTACGTTGCGGACTGTCACCCTGCGTCCGCGAGCCGGAGTGCCCGCCCTGGAGGCGGAGCTCTTCGACGGCAGCGCGCCGCTCGACGTGGTCTGGCTCGGCCGTCGCTCCATCGTCGGCATCGAGCCGGGCCGTAAGCTCATCGCCTCGGGCCGTATCTCCATGAGTCACGGACGCCGAGTGCTGTTCAACCCCAAATACGAACTCCGACCGCTCGGCAAGGAGTAGCCGGTGACGTCTCTCGACAAGCCGACGTCCGATACGGACAAGTCCCACCCCACCGCCCGGGAGGAGGCCGCCGCGAAGGCGGTCACGGAGGCCGCGCTCTCCGAGGCGTTCGGCGGAGTCCGCGGGATGGTGGAGACAGTCCTTCCCGGGCTGCTCTTCGTCACGATGTTCACCATCAACAAGGACCTGCACACCGCGGCCATCGCGGCCCTGGTCGTGTCGCTGGTCATGGTCGGGGTCCGGCTGATCCGCAAGGACACCGTCAAGCACGCCTTCAGCGGCGTCTTCGGCGTGGCCTTCGGCGTGGTCTTCGCGATGATGACGGGCAACGCCAAGGACTTCTACCTGCCGGGCATGATCTACACGCTCGGACTGGCCCTCGCGTACATCGTCACGACGATCGCGGGTGTGCCGCTGATCGGCCTGATCCTGGGCCCGGTCTTCAAGGAGAACCTCTCCTGGCGCACCAGGAACCCCGGCCGCAAGGCGGCCTACGCCAAGGCCAGTTGGGCCTGGGGGCTGATCCTGCTCGCCAAGTGCGCGATCCTCTTCCCGCTCTACTGGTGGGCCGACACCACCCAGCTCGGCTGGGTCCTGGTCTCGCTGAAGATCCCGCCGTTCCTGCTCGCCGTCTACCTGACCTGGCTCTTCCTCGCCAAGGCGCCGCCGCCGATCGACGTCTTCGCCGAGATGGAGGCGGAGGAGCAGGCCGAGAAGGAGCGTAAGGCGCGGGCCGCGCAGGCCGGCGGCCAGGACAGCTGACGGCGGCCACGTCAGCCGGCACCCACGCGAACGAGTGGGCCCCGCACCGTTTCCCACGGTGCGGGGCCCTTTCGTTCTCCTGCCCGTACGGGTGTACGGGCCCGGATCAGTCCTCGGTGAGCTCGCGGCGCACCGACAGCAGATCCTCCAACTGTTCCTCGCGCGCCTGGGCCGCCACGAACAGCAGCTCGTCACCGGCTTCCAGCGACTCCTCGACGCTCGGCGTGAGGACGCGCGTACCGCGGATGATCGTGACCAGCGAGGTGTCCTCCGGCCATGCCACATCGCCGACCCGGGTACCGGCGAGCGCCGACTCCGGGGGCAGGGTGAGCTCGACGAGGTTGGCGTCGCCGTGGCTGAAGCGCAGCAGCCGGACCAGATCGCCGACGCTCACCGCCTCCTCGACCAGGGCCGACATCAGGCGCGGTGTGGAGACGGCGACGTCGACGCCCCAGGACTCGTTGAACAGCCACTCGTTCTTCGGGTTGTTCACCCGGGCGACGACCCGCGGCACGCCGTACTCGGTCTTGGCGAGCAGGGAGACGACCAGGTTGACCTTGTCGTCACCCGTCGCCGCGATCACGACGTTGCACCGCTGAAGGGCGGCCTCGTCCAGCGAGGTGATCTCGCAGGCGTCCGCGAGCAGCCACTCGGCCATCGGGACCCGCTCCACCGAGATGGCGGTCGGCGCCTTGTCGATCAGGAGCACCTCGTGCCCGTTCTCCAGCAGCTCGGCCGCGATGGAGCGGCCCACCGCGCCCGCCCCGGCAATCGACACGCGCATCAGTGACCGCCTTCTTCCGGGCCCTCGGCGAAGGCCGCCTCGACCTTCGCGACCTCGTCCGTACGCATCATCACGTGGACCAGGTCGCTCTCCTGCAGGACCGTCTGCGACGTCGGCAGGATCGCTTCACCCAATCGGGTGAGGAACGCCACGCGGACGCCTGTCTGCTCCTGGAGCGTGCTGATCTTGTGGCCGATCCACGAGGGCGTGGTGTGCACCTCGGCGAGCTGCACCCCGCCGCTCGGGTCGCGCCACAGCGGCTCGGCGCCGGACGGCAGCAGCCGCCGCAGCATCTGGTCCGCGGTCCAGCGGACGGTGGCCACCGTGGGGATGCCGAGGCGCTGGTAGACCTCGGCACGGCGGGGGTCGTAGATCCGGGCGGCGACGTTCTCGATGGAGAACATCTCGCGGGCCACCCGGGCCGCGATGATGTTCGAGTTGTCGCCGCTGCTCACCGCGGCGAACGCGCCGGCCTCTTCGATCCCGGCCTCGCGGAGGGTGTCCTGGTCGAAACCGACCCCGGTGACCCGGCGCCCGCCGAACCCGGAACCCAGGCGACGGAACGCGGTGGGGTCGCGGTCGATCACGGCGACCGTGTGTCCCTGCTTCTCCAGGGTCTGCGCGAGAGCGGCTCCGACTCGCCCGCAGCCCATGATGACGATGTGCACCTTGCGCCTACCTCGCCGTCCTGGTCATCCCGCTGACCTGCGAAAACACCCTGGTCACACTTCTTTCTCAGCTTGCCGGGCAAACAACGGGGCAACGACCTTCGGCGTTGCCCGGGATTGAGCTTATGCCGCAACGCACCGGCCTCCTCATCCGAGTGTGCCCCGCGTCCTCGCCCGCTGCCCGCACTCTTGAGTACGGCAGCACAGACATCTAACATGTCAGTTCATGGAGACCCTCCGGCCCGTCCGTCGCACACTGCTGCGGGACACCGCGTACGAAGCGATTCGTGACGCCATCGTCCGCGGCGACATCCCACCCGGCGCGTCCGTCCGCGACGGCGAACTCGCCGATCGGCTCGGGCTCTCCAGGGCGCCCGTCCGCGACGCCCTGTCCCGGCTCGCCGGCGAGGGGCTCGTGGAGAGCAAGCCACAGAGCTACACCCGCGTCACCAGGCTCGTCCCGCGTGACGTCAGGGACGCGGCCGCCGTCGTGCGCGCGATGCAGGAACTGGCCGCCCGCAGCGCGGTCCCGCACCTCACGGATGCGGACATCGCGGCGATGCGGGCGGCGAACGAACGGTTCCGGGCGGCCGCGGCCGAGGGTGACGTGGCCGCAGCGCTGCGCGCCGACGACGCACTGCACGACGTGCTCGTCACCGCCTGCGGCAACCGCGCCGTCGCCGCCACGGTCGAGCGCTACACCCCACTGATCCGCCGCCTGGAGTGGCGGCAGTTCGGCACGGCGAGCGCGGCGCACGGCTCGGCGGCACTGCATGACCGGCTCATCGACGCCTGCGCCGGGGGAGACGCGGAGGCCGCCTCCCGGATCACGGCGGAGATCTGGCGCGCGCTGGAGGAGCTGGCGGACGAGCCACCGGCCCTCTGACCGTTCCGCCGGCCTCCGATCGTTCCACCGGGGCCCCGCCCGTTCCCTGCCGTATCCCATCCCGAGATCCCCCGAGATCCCCCGAGATCCCCCGAGATCCAAGGAGCTCCCGTGCCGACCTTCCCGGCCGACATCACCTCGTACGAGCGCTACCCCCTTCTCTTCGGGCCCTCGCCCGTGCACCGGCTGGACCGGCTCACCGAGCACCTGGGTGGCGCCGCACTCTGGGCCAAGCGCGAGGACTGCAACTCCGGCATCGCCTACGGCGGCAACAAGACCCGCAAGCTCGAATACCTCCTCGCCGACGCACTGGCCAAGGGCTGCGACACCCTCGTGTCGATCGGCGGCGTCCAGTCCAACCACACCCGTCAGGTGGCGGCGGTGGCGGCCCGCGCCGGTCTGAAGTGCGTCCTCATCCAGGAGAGCTGGGTGGAATGGCCCGACGCCGTCTACGACAAGGTCGGCAACATCCTCATCAGCCGGCTGGCCGGAGCCGACATCCGTCTCGTGCGCGCCGGCTTCGGGATCGGTGTCAAGGAGAGCTGGGAGCAGGCGCTGCGCGAGGTCGAGGACCGGGGCGGACGCCCGTACGCGATTCCGGCCGGCGCCTCCGACCATCCGCTCGGCGGCCTCGGTTTCGCGAACTGGGCCTACGAGGTCGCCGAGCAGGAGGCCGCGCTCGGCGTCTTCTTCGACACCGTCGTCGTCTGCTCGGTCACCGGCTCCACCCAGGCGGGCATGGTCGCCGGCTTCGCCGCCCTGGAGGAGGCGGGCGGCCGGCCCCGGCGCGTGCTGGGCATCGACGCCTCCGCCGAACCGGCCAGGACCCGGGAGCAGGTGGCACGGATCGCCCGCGCCACCGCCTCGCTGATCGGGGTGCGGCGCGAGCTCACCGTGGCGGACATCGAGCTCGACGAGCGCTACCACGGGGGTACGTACGGCATCCCCGACGAGGCCACGCTCGACGCGATGCGGCTGGCCGCGCGGACCGAGGGCATGGTCACCGACCCGGTGTACGAGGGGAAGTCGATGGCGGGCATGGCCGACCTGGTCGCGCGCGGCGAGATCTCCCGCGATGCCACCGTCCTCTACGCCCATCTCGGCGGTCAGCCCGCACTCAACGGATACAGCGCGCTCTTCGCGGAAGCATGAGCGCAAGGAAGACGTTAAAGATTGAGCGAAGTTCTTTGCCCAAAGCCGTAAATTAGAGGAGATTGTCCGACTTTGATGGGGTGGGGGCTCATCGGCATCCATACGGAACGCATACGATCCTCTGCGTGTCCAAACTGACCGACGTGCCCAAACGGATCCTGATCGGCCGGGCGCTGCGCAGCGACAACCTGGGAGAAACGCTCCTCCCGAAACGTATCGCGCTCCCCGTCTTCGCATCCGACCCGCTGTCCTCGGTGGCGTACGCACCCGGAGAAGTCCTCCTCGTGCTGTCCATCGCGGGTGTGTCGGCGTATCACTTCAGCCCGTGGATCGCGGTCGCCGTCGTGGTGCTCATGTTCACGGTCGTCGCCTCCTACCGGCAGAACGTGCGTGCGTACCCGAGCGGCGGCGGCGACTACGAGGTGGCCAACACCAACCTCGGGCCCAAGGCCGGACTCACGGTCGCCAGTGCCCTGCTGGTCGACTACGTCCTGACCGTCGCCGTGTCGATCTCCTCCGGTGTGGAGAACCTCGGTTCGGCCATCCCGTTCGTCGTGGAGCACAAGGTTCCGGTCGCCGTCGGCGCGATCGTGCTGCTGACGCTGATGAACCTGCGGGGCGTCAAGGAATCCGGCAAGCTCTTCGCCATTCCGACGTACCTCTTCGTCGTCGGCGTCTTCCTGATGATCCTCTGGGGCGCGTTCCGGGGGCTCGTCCTCGGTGAATCCATGCACGCCCCGACCTCGGAGCTGGAGATCAAGCCCGAACACCAGGGGCTGGCCGGTTTCGCACTGGTCTTCCTGCTCCTGCGCGCCTTCTCCTCCGGCTGTGCCGCACTCACGGGCGTCGAGGCGATCAGCAACGGAGTTCCCGCCTTCCGCAAGCCCAAGAGCAAGAACGCCGCGACCACCCTCGCGATGATGGGTCTGCTGGCCGTCACCATGTTCTGCGGCATCATCGGGCTGGCCATGGCCACCGACGTGAAGATGGCCGAGAACCCGGCGGAGGACCTGCTGCGCGACGGCGCCGCGGTCGGAGAGAGCTTCGTCCAGGACCCCGTGATCTCCCAGGTCGCGGCCGCGGTCTTCGGCGACGGGACCTTCCTCTTCGTGGTCCTCGCCGCGGCCACCGCGCTCGTCCTCTTCCTCGCCGCCAACACCGCGTACAACGGCTTCCCGCTGCTCGGCTCGATCCTCGCCCAGGACCGCTACCTGCCGCGCCAGCTGCACACCCGCGGTGACCGGCTCGCCTTCTCCAACGGCATCGTGCTGCTGGCCGGTGCGGCGGTGCTGCTGGTCTGGATCTACGGCGCCGACTCGACGAAGCTGATCCAGCTGTACATCGTCGGCGTCTTCGTGTCCTTCACGCTCAGCCAGACCGGCATGGTGCGGCACTGGAACCGCCATCTGCGCACCGAGAAGGACCCCGCCGCGCGCCGCCACATGGTCCGCTCGCGTGCGATCAACACCTTCGGTGCCTTCTTCACCGGCCTCGTGCTCGTGGTCGTCCTCGCCACCAAGTTCACCCACGGCGCCTGGGTCGCCCTGCTCGGCATGGTGATCTTCTACGGGACGATGACCGCGATCCGTAAGCACTACGACCGCGTGGCCGAGGAGATCGCCGCCGACGAGACCCCGTCCGACGAGACCGTCCGCCCTTCGCGGGTCCACTCGATCGTCCTGGTCTCCAAGCTCCACCGGCCCACGCTGCGCGCCCTGGCGTACGCGAAGCTCATCCGCTCCGACCGGCTGGAGGCGCTCTCCATCAGCGTCGACCCGGAGGAGACGAAGGTGCTCAGGGACGAGTGGGAGCGGCGCGGCATCAACGTGCCGCTGAAGATCCTCGACTCGCCCTACCGCGAGGTGACCCGCCCGGTCATCGACTACGTGAAGGGCCTGCGCAGGGAGAGCCCGCGCGACGTGGTCAGCGTCTACATCCCGGAGTACGTCGTCGGGCACTGGTACGAGCACCTGCTGCACAACCAGAGCGCCCTGCGCCTGAAGGGCCGGCTGCTGTTCACCCCGGGTGTCATGGTGACGTCCGTGCCGTACCAGCTGGAGTCGTCCGAGGCCGCGAAGAAGCGCGCCAGGAAGCGGGCCGAGTGGAACGCTCCGGGATCGGTGCGCCGAGGCCCCGTGGAACGGAAACACAAAGAGCCCACCAGGAAGGGCTGACTCGCGGAGCCTGCTTGTGGTAAGCGGTCGGGCGGCGCCCACGTAGACTGGTGGGTCGTTGTCCGGCCGCTTTTCCCTTGATCTCTGGAGCCACCCCCTCATGCAGAACGAATCCACTCCGTCGCAGGCCGGGGACTCACTGAGCGGGGACTCGCTGATCGGGCAGGAGTACGAGGTCGAGGTCGGCCCCGTCGCGCACGGCGGCCACTGCATCGCCCGTACCGCGGAGGGGCAGGTCCTCTTCGTGCGGCACACCCTCCCCGGCGAGAAGATCGTCGCCCGGGTCACCGACGGCGAGACCGGCTCCCGCTTCCTGCGTGCCGACGCCGTCCGGATCATCGAAGCCTCCAAGGACCGCGTCGAGGCCCCCTGCAAGTACGCCGGCCCCGGCATGTGCGGCGGCTGCGACTGGCAGCACGCCAAGCCCGGCGCCCAGCGCCGGCTCAAGGGCGAGGTCATCGCCGAGCAGCTGAAGCGCCTCGCGGGCCTCACCCCGGAGGAGGCCGGCTGGGACGGCACGGTCATGCCGGCCGAGGGCGACAAGCTCCCGCAGGGCCAGGTGCCCGCGTGGCGCACCCGCGTCCAGTACGCGATCGACGACGAGGGCCGGGCCGGGCTGCGCAAGCACCGCTCGCACGAGGTCCAGCCGATCGACCACTGCATGATCGCCGCCCCCGGGGTCAGCGAGCTGGGCATCGAGAAGCGCGAGTGGCCGCAGATGGCCGCGGTGGAGGCCATCTCCGCCACCGGTTCCCACGACCGTCAGGTCATCCTGACCCCGAAGGCCGGCGGCCGCCTGCCCCTCGTCGAGCTGGACAAGCCGGTCTCCGTACTCCGCGTCGAGGAGCACGACGGTGGCGTCCACCGCGTCCACGGCCGCGCCTTCGTCCGCGAGCGCGCCGACGACCGCACGTACCGCGTGGGCTCCGGCGGCTTCTGGCAGGTCCACCCGCAGGCCGCCGACACCCTCGTCCGCGCGGTCATGCAGGGCCTGCTGCCCCGCAAGAACGACACGGCTCTCGACCTGTACTGCGGCGTCGGCCTGTTCGCCGGCGCCATCGGCCAGCGTATCGGCGAGAAGGGCGCGGTGCTCGGCATCGAGTCCGGCAAGCGCGCCGTCGAGGACGCCCGCCACAACCTGAAGGACCTGGAGCGGGTCCGGATCGAGCACGGCAAGGTGGACCAGGTCCTGCCGCGCACGGGCATCACGGAGGCCGACCTCATCGTCCTCGACCCGCCGCGCGCGGGCGCGGGCAAGCAGACGGTGAAGCAGCTGACCGCGCTGGGCGCCCGCCGCATCGCATACGTGGCCTGCGACCCGGCGGCCCTGGCCCGGGACCTGGGCTACTTCCGCGAGGGCGGCTACAAGGTGCGGACGCTGCGGGCGTTCGACCTGTTCCCGATGACGTCGCATGTTGAGTGTGTAGCGATCCTCGAGCCTGCAACGAAGGGCCTTTGACCTGCTGGTTTCCCAACTTTCGGGAAACCAGCAGGTCGCGTCGACATGCTTTCATGGGCGCATCATGTGGAGTGCGTGATGCTCCTTGAGCCTCTCGAAAAGGCCGCTGACCTGCAGGTTCAGAGGGTGAGTGTGGCGTGTGCCACTCCCGATCCGGGCGACGACATGGTGCTGACAGGGCATCTTGACGCTCACCTGACGCTCCTTCTGGTGGGGCGTCAGGTGAACTGCTGGCTGTCAGGTGTCCAGGGGAACTGTCACAACTGCCGGGTGGGGCGGCTTGGCTCGCCGCCGATGTCGACAACCTGTCAGCGCCGACGGCCACGCGATACAGCGTTCCGGCGTCGTCTCCTCAGAGTCGACCGAGGAAGCGCGAACCTGCTCACCTCGGGGTTCTGTCTGCCCAGCCTCGACATGCCCTGCACCAGCCCGAACCGATCGCACCACACTCAAGCCGGTGGATCCGCGCTGAACTGAGCCAGAACAAGGAACGGCCTCCGGGGCCGATCGGCCCCGGAGGTTCTGTTGCCAGCGGCCTTGACGCTGGCGGCATACGTCGACCTGCGGCCGGGGATCCGAACCCCGCATTTCTCCTTACGGAGCGAAAGGGGTATAGGACAAGGCGGTGTCCACAACCTCTTCTGCCGTCAAGCCGTCCGTAAAACCTTCCATGTCGGGATGGTAGATGAGATTGAGTACACGAGGATGAGGAACGCTCGCTTCGAGAATCTCCACGAGCCTATCGACTTCCTCCTCCGTCCCGTGGTCCGCCATAATTTTGCGAACGAGCTCGACGAGCTGATCGCGGGTAAGGTCAGGCGCGCCCATCACACCTCACTGGTGGTAGTTGGGGTCCAGTACCTCGGCATGATACCGAGGCGTTACAACCACCAGGTTGTCCAGATCGTAGACGCCGCCGCCATGTTGAATCGGTTTTACGTGGTGGAGGACGTACTTGTTATTCCTTCCCACGGCTTACTGGTTCGCCACAAATGGCGCCCTGCCGGCAGCCATACGTGTCCTGTTTGATTTACTGAAGCCTGCTGCCAACCCTGAGTCACTGGCAACAGCTTTCCAGAAAGCCTCGCGAAAATCCCCGAATGTTTTGAAGGATTTCCCCTGCAGCTGTCGGCCGATCTGTCCCGGGATTTTCCCCGTACTTCCATGGGTTCCCTTCAGCCACCCACCAGATATATCGGACAGACGCCCGCCACCTGTTACAGCGCCTGGAGAGTTCCTTAGCTCTGTGGCCGTCCTGGCCCCCGTAATGGCGGGGCGACTACTTAGCCTCGAAGTTTCATGACGGTCCGCCGACGGAGTCGGTGGACCGTTTCGTGCCGTGGGCTGAGAGTGGGCAGGTTGAGGGCCCGAGTGTCGTCTCGGGGAGGCGCCGGGTTCCACTGCTCCGGTGTTGGGCTACTGTCGTGGGGACGGGAAAGTTGCTGGTCAGCCGGGGTTCGGCAGGAGTGCGAGCTGGTCGAGTGCGGCGGTGATGTGGCTGGTCCAGGGCCAGTGCCGGGCCAGGCGGAGGATCTGGCGGCGGCCGGTGGTGACGAGCTGTCCTGCCGTGGTGAACAGGCGGAGCCGCAGGCGTCGGGGTTCCCAGAGGCGGGCCTTGCCGGTCAGGGCGAGCATCGGCATCCAGGCCAGCAGGTCGAGAGCGATCTGCACGATCTCCAGCCAGATCCGGTTCTGGGCCGTGCGGTGCAGGGGCAGGTTGCGCAGTCCGGTGGCCCGGGCGGCGCGGATGCGGTCCTCGGCCCGGGCTCGCAGCCGGTGACGGAGTTCGAGTTCGGCGATCGGCCGGCCCGAGGTGTTGGTGGCGAAGCACGTCAGCCGCATGCCGTCCGCATCGGTGAGCCGCAGCTGGGCCCCAGGGTGCGGTCGTTCCTTCCTGACGATCAGCCGCATGCCCTTGGGCCGGCCGTCCACGACATCGCCGGTGAGTTCGGCGACCCAGGCGCCGTCGCGGATCTCCCCGTCCGTCTCGACGGCCGGAGTCCAGGCCGGTGCCGGAA
>NZ_JBHXQO010000030.1:0-93449 GCF_042717135.1 Streptomyces sp. NPDC058620 | reverse complement strand
ATCCGGTCCGACAACCGCTCACCCGACGACTTCACCTGCCCAGGCCTTGGCACAACACATCCAACGACCAACACAACTCAAAGTCACCGGTATTGGGTCTAGTCCGGCACTCATCGGGACCCCGAGTGGCTGTCATCTACGTGTGTCGGGACTCTGCTGGTGTCGTTGCCTCGTGGATGGTGTGGCTCATGCCGCGTTGGTGCGGTGACCGCCGAGAGTGTGATGACGGCAACGAAGGTTGCCGCGAGAGCGCAGACGGCATGGGTGAGGATGCGGATACGTCGTTCGCTGCCGGCCCGGGTGGACCGGGCGTTGGGCAGCGTCGCGGAGGCTCCCTGGGCCACAAGTGTGCTCAGCGTACGACGCAACTCTTCAGAGTCGTCGTCGAGCTCGGAAACGCGTTGACCGATGGCAAGGCGTGCGTGGCGCAGCCGATTTGCGGCGACTGTAATGCTTGCTTCTGTTTCGGCGGCTGCCTGAGCGACACTCAGCCCCAGGCCGTCGCAGAGCAGGGAGATTCGGCGGTGAGTCGCCGGCAATTGGAGCAGGGCCTTCAGGATCGGATCGGTCGGCCCAGGTTCGGCGCGTCTGGGCACGGGACGGAATCGGTGCCACGGAGATAGCGCGTATTCATATGCCTGAGCGCGCACCCATCCGACAGGGTCGGGGTTGCAGGCGACCTCGGGCCAGTGCTCCCAGGCATGGTGGAAGGCGTGCTCGACGGCTTCAAAGGCGAATCCGCGGTTTCCGGTGAGCAGGCGGATCTGGTGAACAAGCCCTGGCGCGGCGTAAACGTATAGACCGTCGAAGGCGTCCTCCGGGGTCGCGGCTGACCGGAAAGACGGCCTGTTCGGGGCGCGGCCGCGATCGGGAGACGCGGCAGGAGGCTGTTGGGGGCGCTCGTCAAGGTGCGTCGAAACGTGTCCGCTGCTGGGTGCGGGCGTGGGCCGCGGCAGCATGGTCGGGCTTCGGGGGACCGGATTCTCTGCAGCGCTGCGGGTTCGGCGTGGCCTGCCTTCTTGGTTGACTGACGGCGGGACGTTGAGGGCGGGGCGATCCGTGCTGTGACTCATCAGTGTGCCGGGCTGCTCCAGGTAGAGGTACACATATGTGCATCTTGAGCGATGCAGGAAGCTTTCTCCTAATGCGTTGCAGACACGTGCGATCTTGGTGTCTTCCTCTTCGGCAATGGTCGGGATGGACTGATCTGCGGCGGCTGATGGTTCGCGTGGCGTTACGCCTGACCGGCTTCAAGCTTCAGCGGGACTGGGATGGGGCGAGTCCGCTGACGCGAGTGTCCCGGGGCGAGTTCCTCGTGGAACTTCTTTGAGTGAGCTTGTTCCGCTTTGACGGACACCATTGGTGTGGTGGTCAGGCTACGAGTGCGGTCTCGTACTCGGCGGGCTGAGGTCGCCGAGGCTGCTTCCACCGGCACCACGGGTTCGATCGACTCCACCGGAAACGAGATCCTGACGGCTAACAGCAACGGTTCCCTGGCCCGCTGCGGTACGAACTGCACCATCGAGCTGACGGCCGGCGCAGCTGCCGCCGCCCGCGGGCCTGCTCCTCGTCGTGCGTCGGCGTCATGCGGGCACCGAAGGCTGAAGTCCCCGTCCTGACGGCATGAGGACGGTCCCACTGCCCGACGATTCCTCTGCTTCAGCAGGATTTCATCGCCATTGCAGTGCCTCAGGAAAGGGTTGGTGACGTTGTGCCGGGGCCACGGTCACCATCGCCCCCGGCTCGGCGCGCGGGACTGGTTTTCCGCAGGTCACGCAGGCGAGATCAGTACGAGAAGAGAGGGCTTGCTGAACTGTGGCGCTGCGGCGCTCGCCGTGGCCGTGATGGTCGGTCTGGTCATCGCCCTGTCAGGAGTGACGACAGGGGCACTGCGTCGGGCCGGCCTCCCGTCGTGCCCGGGGGCGCCGCCGAGTCGGAGGCGGCGTCGGGCAAGGTGCCCGGCGCCCGGCGCCCTACGTTCCGTCCCGGGTCGACGTACGAATGATCACCCGGCACCCACCTCCAGCCTGCCTTCTCCTCAGCGGAGTTGGGAGGCACCCGTAAGTAATCGTGCCCCCCGAGAGGAATCACCCGTGAAGAATCGACCGCAGTTCGCCGTCCTGCTCGCCGTTTCCGCCTCCCTCCTCACCGCCTGCTCCGGATCCGGTCAGGAGCTCGGGTACGGGGAGAAGGCCACCGGCGACGACATCGACGTGACGGTGCTGCGAGTGGACGCCGGGAGTACAGAGGACCTGGCCGCGCTGGAGGACGCCGCGCGGTTCGCCGGGCGGACGCCGTACTACCTCCACTACCGCGTCACCAAGACCAAAGACGGCTCCGTCAAGGGACCCGACTTCGACGTGGCCGGCGACGAAGGGCAGCTCACTCCGCTGAACATCATGCCCGGCTTCCCGTCCCCCACCATCGGCGAGGACGGCGAACTGAGCCAGTCCGAGGCGCCGAAGTTCGACAAGTGCACCGACGATCACTCCTACGCGGATTTCAACAAGGCAGCCACAGGCGAGACTTACGAAGCATGCTCCATCTATCTCGCCGACCAGGGCGACAGCGCGGCGCCGTCCGACGTGACGTGGGTCAAGGGCAGCAAGAGTGAAGTGGTCGCCGTCTGGAAGTGACCGGATCAAGGCCGAAGCTGACGACCTGGCCGCCGCGCGCAAGTGGACCCGGTCTGGAGCGCAGAGGTGAGCTGGGACGCGGAGGCGGACGACACCGACTTCCGGAGGCGTGTCAGACGGACTTGCCCCGGGCGGCCCCGCGCCGCGTGCGGCACCCGTCCACGCCATCGGGCGCGATGGGGTTCGCCTGTCGCCGCCCGGGCCCCCACAACCTCGGTATCCGGGCTGAATCCGGTCACCTCGGGACGGCCGCCTGTGACCGCCGATGTCATCGCCGTGACACTTCTCCTCGCGGTCACCTCGTACGCTCGCGGGCGGCACCGACTACGGTGCCGGATTCTGGGATCTCACGGCGGGCGGGGCCGAGCGAGGCAAGCGCCCCCGGGCGGATTGACGCGGCGACGGCTGCCTCATTGCCGCTGCGCCTGTCCGTGAACGGTCCTACCGTGAGGAGACAGCGGTCCCGCAGACGGAGCCGGGAGCTCCGCGCGCCCATGAGCACTGGGCTTCTCCGGGCAATGGTGGGGTGAGCTGAAGACGGTGACCTCGTGGGCGGCAGATGCAGACTGTGGTGGTACATCAAGGCAAGCCAGTAGGCCGTGCCCCTGTTCGGTCCCGTCCTGGGCGGCGTTCTCGCCGAGTGGGCCCTTGCAGCCGACGGAACGGGCTGGCCGCCGAGTGGCTGGCACTACTCCGCCAGTACGGCGAGCGGCGTTCTCACCGCCATTGTCGGGGCGATGGTGGCGTTGCTGGGGTCCGTCGTCACCTTCGGCGTACTGCGTCGTCCAACAGGCAACCGGGACCCTGTCCCCGATACATGGGTCTGTGGTACCGCGGACTCTGCGCTACCGCGACCGTCTGCAGAAAGCGGTGCTGGCGACGTTCACCGGGACCTTCGCGTTCGCTTTCTCCCTGCTGCGCAGCATTGAGGACGACTCCTTGCCCGACCCCGGGGTCACCCTGGTCTGCGGAGCGGTTGCCATCAGCCTCGTACTCCTGCTCATCCATCTGAACCGGTTCACGCACAGTCTGAAACGGGTGTCCATCGCAGACCTGGTCTCCCGCATGGGAGAAGACGTCTTCGGCAGCGGGGTCACGGCGATCCGCGGAGCCGCGCCGCACCCGGGCGCGGCCGGGGCCCAATGCTCGGGACTTGTGGATCGGTTCCGGGAGGAACGTGGAGGGCGTAACTTCCCGAATGATCCTGTGATGGTCACCGAGTAGGCCCGCGTTCGTAGCGCGTTCGGGAAGGCACGCCCGTGCTCAGCGTAGTGAATGCCGACGGTTCGACCCAGTCCGGCTCCCTGATCGACGAGATCGTCCGCGAAGGGCCCGGCGGATGCTGGCCGCCGCGCTGGAGGCGGAAGTCAATCAGTACATAGCCGAGTTGGCGGCGGAGACGGACGAGCGGGGGCATCGCCTGGTGGTCCGCAACGGCCGCCACCGGCCCCGGGCCGTGGCCATCGCGGCCGGCCCGGTGGAGGTGACCGCGCCGCGGGTGAACGACCGCCGTGTCGACGAGGCCACCGGGCGAGCGCAAGCGGTTCTCTTCCAAGATCCTGGCGCCGTGGTGCCGCAAGTCGCCCAAGGTGAGCGACGTGCTGCCGCTGCTCTACCTCTCGGCCGCCGTGTTGTCGCCTGCAACTGTGACTCGGCTGACGAAGCAGTGGGGCGAGGACCATGCCGCGTTCCAGAGCCGAGACCTGTCGGACCGGGACTTCGTCCATGTGCGGGCCGACGGGGTGCACCCGAAGGTCCGGCTCGGCCAGGCCCACTCCTGTGTGTCCCGGACCAAGTCCACGCTGGTAAACGTCACCGAGGCAATCTTCGCCACAGGCATGCCTGCGCGGACAGCAGCACCATCTGCGCCCGCCGCCACGTCACCACCGACCCGCTGCCCCGGCGGATGATCCGCAGCAGGCGCTGACCCTCGTCGTCATCGATCTCGCGGATGCGTACTCGCTCAGCCACCAGCACAGCTTCCCTGCCGCGCGCTGCCGGCGAGTGTCATTCCGTCGGCGTGCCGATCCGAAGCCGGTTGCCGTCAGGGTCGTGCAGCTCAATCTCACGCGCCCACGGAGCGTCCTTCGCCTGCACTCCGAACTCGGAGGCGATGGCCTCGACATCACGAACGCGGAGGTAGACCAACGTGTCAGGGCGGGCATCTCCCTTGTGCTCCGACAAGAACAACCGCACCCCGCCCCGGGCGACCTCGACGAACGCGGGAAGTCCCGGTTCGAAGCGGTGTTCCCACTGCTTGGCGAAGCCCAGTCGCTCGTACCAGGCGAGCGCCGCCGCAGCGTCCTCGACGCGAAAAATGGGAATGACTTCCTCGTCCATGGCGCCATCGTCGCAGACCGCCCAGGGGGAACGTTGCCTGATGCGGCAGCCATGGGGCACCGCAGACATCCATCGCACCGGAAGGGCAGGGGCGTAGGCAGTTTGCCCACCTTCAGTCGCCCGCACCCGCCCGCGGCAGAACTTGCTGCAAGTTTCAGCAACAACCTTGTTGAATGTGGCAGTTGGTGCCAGTGTTGTCCCGTCTGGATCAGACCCTCATTGGGAGGCGCAGTGCGCAACGCGAGACGATTTCTCCTCAGATTCGGCGCCATGGCGAGCTCAGCACTCACAGTCGCAGGAATCGGCCTCATAGCAGCCCCTCCGGCCGCGGCCGTTGACTACTACTACGAACTTCCCTACCCGTCGGGTGAGTCCTACCTCGTCACCCAAGGGCCCGAGGGTACGTACTCGCACACAGGCCCGTACAACGAGTACGCCTGGGACTTCGGACTGCCGGCGAACTACGAGGTTTCCGCCGCGCAGGGCGGCACGGTTGTCATCTCGGACTGGTCGCCGTACTGGCAGAACGGCATCGAGGTCATCATCCGCCACTCGAACGGCCAGTGCACCCACTACGCGCACCTCAACCGGGCGCTCTACAACACGGGCGACTGGGTCCCGCAGGGCCGGATCATCGGCTGGTCGGGAGCCACCGGGGCGGCGAACGGCGCGCATCTGCACTTCCAGGTGATCAACTGCAACACCCGCGTCGGTGTCCCGGCCACGCTTCAGGGCTGGACGCCGCCCACCGGCTCATGGCCGGTGAGCGTCAACACGCGGGCCTGATACCGGCATCGCCCCCGCCCCCCGGCGTGACGAGCGACCGGAGTGGCGGGGTGCGCCCCACCCGCACGTCTGACGTATGCCCAGATCGCGGGAACGCGCTCCTGACACGCCGGCCCGGCATTCCCGGACGACCCGGCGAGTGTGCGTTGTCGGCCGAAGAAGACGATGCTGGCCACGAACACCTCCCATAGCGGTGTGGTATCGATGGTGAGCGTCTACACGGCAATGAGCGACGACGAAGCAGGACAGGCCAGGACGCCAAGCTGAGACCAGGTTCGCTGACGAGCCGGGTCGAGATTGACTTCTGCATGGGGAAGCCAGTTCACCGACCGCTGACTGGCCTCTTACGACCTGGCGTCGGGGCCTTTCGTCCGATGACAGCGAGGAGCGGGTTGGCCTGGTGAGCTTGGCCGCACGGAGCGCCCTGGGCGGGTGGTCAGTGCACCGGCACCGAGGCCAGAATCGAGAACGCCCAGGCCGCTGTCTACAGGGCCTTCGGCCACCCACTGATCGTTTCATAATCTGGCTCGGAGCCGTTTCAAGCAGATGATGCTGCAAGCGAGTTGACCAGACCCCGATGGAGGACGGCGCCTATCTCGTATCGGGTGCGGAGTCGCTTGAACTGGGTGGTGCCGGGCGAAGGACCGCTCGACGCCCAGTCTTCCCCGGACCGGAGCCATGAGGTGTGCCTGCGGAACTGCGTTTGTGCACGGATTCGGTGGTGGACAGGGGTGAGGGCTGCACGGTGCGCGAGCATGTGTGTTCCGGCCGTCGAGAAGCCGGTTGGCCGCGCATGCGGTGTACGGATGATGCGACGTACGGCCTGGTCCTCTCCCACGGCACTCCGGACCCTTGGGAGAGGTGCGCAGATCAGAGGCCGCGCTGGCTCTCCCCGGCACGGAGCGGCCTCGCCTTCGCCCGATCGAAGGCGGACCTCTGCCCCGCGGGCACCCCGGCTGTATCTCTCCGGGGCTGTTGCTACGCGGCACCCGCCACTGTCAGGACCGCGACCGGCAGGAGAAGAATCCACTGCGGCAGCCGGAGCAGCGGCTTCGGCCAGCCGACCGACAGCGTGACGACCAGGAAAGCGACTGCGTACGCAACGAAGTGCGCAGCCACGAACCACGCCATCAGGCCGGTCGCTGACGTATCGTCCGCCAGCGCGAGGTAGACCAAGGCGGCTGCGGAGAGCACCAGGTCGACGCTCACCATGTGCCACACGGCATGAAGGACGCGCTTGGGTTCGTCTGCGAGTCCGCAGGACAGCAGCGGGCGCACCACATCCCGGTGCCCGCCGACGATGTGCGTTGCGGCCACACCCAACGCGGTGATGCCCGCTGCGAGAAGCCAGCCGTTCATCGGATCTCGATTCCTTTGGCTATGACGTCAGCCAGTCGGCCGGCCAGTTGAAGGTCGGGGTGTTCCCCGACCAGACCGACGTGGAAGAACACGGCTCCTGCCAGCGTGTCCAGGACTAGATCCACGGGTGTGTCGGCCGCGATCTCCCCGCGCGCCACGGCACGCTCGAAGACGATCAGCAGCCGCTCCTTCGAGGGGGCCAGGAAGTCGCTGCGGATGCGCGCCTTCAGCACCGGATCGGCGGCGAAGTCGGCGAGCAGCCCCGGGAGCGCCGCTGCGGCGGCCGGTGCGTGGAACTCGTCGACGAGGCCCCGCAGTAGCTCGGTCAGGTCCCCTTCCAGCGTTCCGGTGTCTGGGGTCGGAGCGTGGTCGGTGGTCGTGAACACGGCCTCGAAGACCAACTCCGGCTTGCCCCGCCACCGTCGGTAGACCGTGTCCTTGCCGACACCGGCACGGGCAGCCACCGCCCCGATCGATGTCGCGGCGTAGCCGACCTCGATCACCAGCTCTGTGGCCGCGCTGACGATTGCCTCGTGCGAGCGAGGATCCCTGGGACGTCCCCTGGAGGACGGAAACGAGCTCATACTGATTTACGATACGGGTCGACCCGTTTGATAAGCAACCCCGGTCGGCTGCGAGGGACAGCATCCCGCGGCGTGGCTCCGCAGCTGCGTCGCTGCCGAGTGCGCCGCCGGGGAGATGGTGCCGTCTGCACGCAAAGGACCTGTGGTGCGGCGGCTACGCGAAGCACTCCAAGATCAATGGCAGATCCTCCAGCCACTCCTGGAGGCGGGCCCGCCTGCGAGCGGCAAGCAGGCATCTGTGGGTGGTGCCGTCACAGAGGCGAACGGTGACCATCAGATGTTTGGGACCCTCGGCCGCGTATTCGACGGCGCCGATCTCGGCCCAGGTGAACTGCAGACCCCCGGACTTCGAGTCGAGCGTGACGCCCATTGCGTCGATCAGGAGGGAACTCTCCGAAGTGACCGCCACGAAAGCGAGGTTGGGGTCACCCGACACGTGGCCCACAGGAGCGGATTCGGTCGGGGCCTGGTGCAGAGGCACAGCGCTGCGCGGTGCATAGGAAGGTGGAGGGGGAACGGCCACGGTGGGGGAGTATCTCGCGGGGGCCGGCGCGATCAGGTCCAACAGCTGTCCTGGCGTCGGCCGTTGATCCGGGTCCTTCGCCAGACACGATGCCACCACCGGGCGCAGGCCGTCCGGCACAGCGGTCAGATCCGGTGGCTCATGCACCGACCGATACATCATGCCCATCGGAGTGCCCGCCCCGAACGCGCTGCCACCCGCTGCCGCTACGAGCACAGCACCCAGCGCGAACACATCAGCAGCGCCGCCCACTTCCTGCCCCTGCGCCTGTTCGGGCGCCAAGAACCCCGGCGTTCCGAAGGCCATGCCCGTGGCTGTCAGGCGCGTCGACTCCAGCGCCCTCGCGATACCGAAGTCCAGGACCCGCGGGCCGTCCGCGGCCATGATGACATTTCCGGGCTTCAAGTCACGGTGCACCAGGCTGCAGCCGTGAATGGCCTCCAGTGCCTCAGCGAGTGCAGCACCCAGCTGCCGCAGCTGTGCCTCGTCCATCGGCCCCTCGGCCTCGAGCAGCGCGGCCAGCGTCGGCCCGGGAACGTACGCCGTAGCCAGCCAGGGGGCGGCCGCCGCCGTGTCCGCGTCCACCACAGGGGCTGTGTGGAAGCCGCCCACGCTGCGCGCGGCCGCAACCTCGGCGCGGAACCGCTCCCGGAAGTGCGGGTCGGCCGCGAGCTCCGGGCGAGCTACCTTCACGGCCACCGCACGTCCGCCTCGCGAGCGCGCCAGATAGACGGTGCCCATGCCACCGGCCCCCAACTCCCGCTCCACGGTGTATCCGCCGATATGCTCCGGCAGGCCCTCACCGTCTGCCCCGTAGCCCATGCGCCGTATGCCCCCTCGTGTGCCTTGGTTCTTCAGTCTGACTGGCAGTGCTCCCCATTACGTGGGGATAACCCCAGAGTCCAAGCCTTCTGGGCTGCTTCTTGAACAGGTGGGGAGCAAGAAACTTCGCCCCCGCCTTCGGTTGTCCTTGGCCGCAGCGCTGACAGTTGTATGCCGCTTCTTCAACGGGATGCGCGTCGACCACCTTCGAGCAGAACCGAGAATATCCGGCCGTCTCGTCACGCCGGGCGGGGTGCCTCTATCCTCACCTGCCGTGATGCCCTCCGCCATCGTGCCGATCAGCGCCTGCGCGGCTCTCCAGAGTTCCGTACCCACGGACTTCTCCGCACTCATCGCCCTTCCGTAGGGTGCGGGTCGGCTCCATGAGCGCCTTCATCTGCTCCAGCACGACCCGGCGCCTTCTCAAGCAGCCGTCGTCCGTGTCGAACTTCGTCATAGCGGCCTGGACGACGGCGAGCGCCGGGGCCCCGCTGCCCTGACCTACAGAACTCCAGGCATGCATGGCGCCGAATCTTCACCGGTGAAGGGCACGACAGACGGCCGGTTGGCTTCGTTGACGAGTTGAGAGCCCCTGGCTTTCAGATTTCGCAGTCGCCTGCACGTATGTCCATAGCTCCCTGCACTGCCCGGTGTAGCTGAACCCCTCGGTCGGGCCTTTCACCGTGCCATGTGGTCACGTGGCGGCCCGGACAGCCAGGTGGGCGACCGCGCTACGAGCTTGTCCGAAACGGGGCTGAAACCCACTCAAACCCCGGGCCGTCGCCACGAGATTCGACGAGCGCGCCCATGTCTTCCACGGCACCGTCACCGTTGCCTCGATCCGACTCCGGCTCCGCACACGACCCGCCGCACAGGGCCCCTAGAGCCTGCTGAGTGCCTGCATCGCATCGCGTTCGATGCGCGACAGCTCGTGGAGGATGGAGCCGGCCTGCGTGAGGTTCTTCGCGTCGCCGGATTCGCCTGCTGCCGCGATGAGTGCCGCCACCTGTGTCCAGAGGGTGGCGGCCTCGGTATACAGGCTGTGGCCGGTGCGCAGGTGTCTGCTTTCGATCAGCTGGGCACACTCGGCGAGGAAGTCCCGGTAGAGATTGCGGAACAAGGCGCCTCCGGTGCCGGCCCTCTCCATGAGAAGGGCGGCCTGTTGCAGGTCCTCCTGCGGATTGTCGCTGCGCTGCAGCCACTTCGGCACTTGCTTGGCGGTCTTCTCGATGCCCCGGTGGCCCAGGTTCGCGATGGGCGGGTTCAGGAAGGCATCGGCGCAGGTCTTGATCGCGGGGATGATCCGGTCCTGCGGTGACGCCAGGCTACTGGGCGCTGTGATGGTGAAGGAGCGGTGCTTGGCGGTCATGGGGCCGCGCTCGGCCCTGGCCTTGGCCAGGCCGGTGAGGCTGGTCGACACGGCTCCGCCCTGCGGGTCGGTGTCCACCAGGTAGGCGTCCTGTTCGTCGTAGCCGTACATGGCCACGACGTGCCCGCCGAAGTGCACCTTGGTGCTGAAGTAGTCCAGGTGGTAGCTGTCGAGCTGGAGGCCGACCGGGCGACCTGCGTCGATGGGCGCCGCCACGTTCTGCCATGCCTTGCGCGGGGACGTGGTCTCCCCGACCAGCAGCTCGAGCCCGAGTGCGGTGGCCAGGTTCCTGGTGAGCTCGAACGGCTTGACCCGGCCTCCCAGGAAGGGAAAGCCCATGCCTTTGCTGTCCCAGTAGATGAAGGACAGTCCGGAGCCAAGCCCGAACAGCATGGGCTCGGACCAGTCGAGTCCCTCATGCCGCAGCAGCACACCCAGCGCCGTCGTCTCGCAGTGCTGCATACCGCGGACATTGATGTGTTTCACCATGGTCATGCCGCTCATTCTCCGCTCTCACCGGACGACAGCGCCGCAGATGGGCCGTGCCAGACCACCGCCTCCCGGGCCTGATCCGCCGGGCGGGCCTTGGCGGCCGGAAGTGCTCGAACTGGACGTACTTGGGCTTTCGGCCGGTGCGGCGCAGAGGGTACATCCCTGCGCGAGCGAAACCGAGAGATTGGGGGCGCGTGCCGGGCGCCGCGACGGGGTGAACGTCGCCTGTCGGACAACTAGCGTGTGGCGAGCCGCTCCAGCAGGGCGGCGCTCCGTGCCAGCAACGACCGTTCCTCATCCGTGAGTTCAGCCTCGATGGCATGCGCAAGCCATCCCGCCCTGCGGCCGCGCTCCGCTTCGAGCGCGGCCCGGCCCGCGTCCGACAACTCGACCAGCGACTTGCGGCCATCCGTGGGGTGCGCCCGGCGCGTGATCAGGTTCTGCTCCATGAGCAGCCCCACCGCCCGGGCCATCGACTGGGGGCGTACGCGCTGATCGGCGGCGAGGTCGCTGGTGGTCATGGCGCCGTTGCGGTCGAGTGCGGGGAGATCGCGGCGTCCGTGCGCGGCCGGGACGCCGCGGACCAGGCGGGCCTCGACGCCGCGCTGGTCGCCCTCGACGGCACCGCCACGAAGTCTCGGCTCGGCGCCAACGCGATCCTGGGCGTCTCCCTCGCCGCTGCCAAGGCCGCCGCGGCGGCCCACCGCCAGCCCCTCTACCGCTACCTCGGGGGCGCCGACGCCCACCTCCTGCCGCTGCCGATGATGAACATCGTCAACGGCGGCGCCCACGCCGACAATCCGCTGGATTTCCAGGAGTTCATGATCGCGCCCGTGGGTGCGGACACCTTCGCCGAGGCCGTCCGCATGGGCAGCGAGGTCTTCCACACCCTGCGCCGCGATCTGCTGGCCGCCGGGCACTCCACGGGCGTCGGCGACGAGGGTGGCTTCGCGCCCGCGCTGCGTACCGCTGAGGAGGCGCTCGACTTCGTGATGACCGCCATCGAGCGCACCGGCTACCGCCCCGGCACGGACATCGGCCTGGTCATGGACCCGGCGTCGTCGGAGTTCTTCCGCGACGGGGTGTACGACTACGCGGGCGAAGGGGTGTGCCGCACCCCCTCCGAGCACGCCGACTACCTGTCCAAGCTCATCGACACCTACCCGGTCGTCTCCATCGAGGACCCGATGGCGGAGAACGACCTGGACGGCTGGCGCGAGCTGACCGCCCGCGTCGGCGACCGCTGTCAGCTCACCGGCGACGACGTGTTCTGCACCAACGAGACGCTGCTGCGCGAGGGTATCCGCACCGGCGTCGGCAACTCGGTCCTGGTCAAGGTCAACCAGATCGGGACCCTGACCGAGGCGCTGGCCGCAGTGGCCACGGCCCACCAGGCGGGCTGGACGGCTGTCATCTCGCACCGCTCGGGCGAGACGGAGGACACCACCATCGCGGATCTGGCGGTGGCGACCGGCTGCGGTCAGATCAAGACCGGTTCGCTCTCCCGCTCCGACCGCACGGCCAAGTACAACCAACTGATACGGATCGAAGAGGAGTTGGGAGACTCGGCGCGCTTCGCGGGCCGCTCCGCACTGCGTCGGGCGTGAACAGCGGACAGAGGTGGAGACGACGCGGGTGACAGATCCTCCTGGGCTGTTCACCCCCGGGTGACCTGGGACGCGCTGCTCGGTTCTGTCCCGGGTGGCGCGTGACCGCCGTCCTGTTCCCGCAGGTGTTCCAGTGCTTGCACGCACCGCGCTGGTATCCGTCGCGGGACCTACGGCGACCCGGAGCTCAGACGTGGTCGTCATCGGACGGTGTTCCGTAGATCGGCACCCCGCGAATGCGGGAGGCCGGCTGTGGCTGGCCCGGGGGACGCCCTGGCCCCGTCGCTACCGGGTCCCCGTCGCGGGCGGGGCACGGGACCGGGAACGGATTCACTACCGCACGGCGCATCCGCGGTATGCGGCCTGTGCGCGGTAGTCGCTCACCGGTCACGCCGGGCGGGGCACCCGGTATGCGACCGGGCCGACTGAACCACTCTTCGGAACACGGGCGCGCCCGGACCGGGGACATCGCCCGAACGGTTGCCCGCCGCCGGGCCGTCCGGCTGTTACCGTCCTCGCCCCACCGGACGGCAGTGGCGCGCCCACTGCCGTAGCAGCAGGGCGAAGGAGTGGTGCACCCATGCGTGTCCTCTTGATCGGAGCGGGAGGCGTTGGCACGGCGATCACCAGGATCGCTGCCCGTCGGCAGTTCTTCGACCACATGACGGTTGCCGACTACGACCTCGGGCGGTCGGAGACCGCTGTCGAGGCTCTCGGGGAGCACGGGCACCGGTTCACCGCCGCCCGACTGGACGCCTCGGCCCCGGCGGCCGTACGCGCCGCCCTCGCAGAACACCGCTGCGACGTACTGCTCAACGCCACCGACCCCCGTTTCGTACTGCCCCTGTTCGAGGCGGCGCTGGCCCACGGTGCGCACTACCTCGACATGGCGATGTCCCTGTCCCGGCCGCACCCGTCCCGTCCGTACGAGGAGTGCGGAGTCAAGCTCGGGGACGCGCAGTTCGAACGGGCCGCCGAGTGGGAGGAGGCGGGCCGCCTCGCACTGGTGGGTATGGGGGTGGAGCCCGGCCTCTCGGACGTGTTCGCCCGGTACGCCTCCGACGAGCTCTTCGACGAGATCGAGGAGATCGGCATCCGCGACGGCGCCGATCTGGTCGTTGAGGGCTACGGGTTCGCCCCGTCCTTCAGTATCTGGACGACCATCGAGGAGTGTCTGAACCCACCGGTCGTGTACGAGGAGGGGCGGGGCTGGTTCACCACTGCCCCCTTCAGCGAGCCGGAGGTCTTCGACTTCCCCGAAGGCATCGGGCCGGTGGAGTGCGTCAATGTCGAGCACGAGGAAGTGCTTCTGGTACCTCGATGGCTGAAGGCCCGGCGGGTCACGTTCAAGTACGGTCTCGGCGACGAGTTCATCGGGGTGCTCCGGACGCTCCACAAACTGGGCCTCGACCGCACGGACCCCGTCCATGTGAACAGCGGGTCGGGCCGGGTCGCAGTCTCCCCCCGCGATGTCGTCGCCGCTTGTCTGCCCGACCCGGCCGGACTCGGCGAGCGGATGCACGGGAAGACGTGCGCGGGCACCTGGGTGAAGGGAATCAAGGACGGCAGGCCGAGAGAGGTCTACCTGTACCACGTGGTCGACAACGAGTGGTCCATGCGGGAGTACGGCTCCCAGGCCGTGGTCTGGCAGACCGCGATCAACCCCGTCGCCGCCCTCGAACTCATGGCGTGCGGCACCTGGAGCGGCAGCGGAGTGCTGGGCCCCGAGGCCATGCCGCCCCGGCCGTTCCTCGATCTGCTGACGGAGTACGGCGCACCATGGGGCATGCGCGAGCAGTGACCGTGCTCGGACGGCATCCGGGTGCTTCCGGCTGACATGCGCGCCCGAATGCACCCAAATAGCATGGAGTGGATATATTTCGCTCGTTTCTGTAAACCAGTGACCGGAGCGAGGGAGCATGGCAGAGGCAGACGACCTTGCCCGTCGGACACCACCGGCGAGCTTGAAGCCGAACTCGATCGGCTTCGTCGACGCGCTGGTCATCGGACTGAACTCCACGTCCCCGGCCTATTCCGTGGCGGCCGTCATCGGCCCGATCGTGGCGCTCGTCGGTATCTACGCCCCGGGGGTGCTCTTCGCCTCGTTCGTGCCGATGCTGTTGATCGCCTCCGCGTTCTACTACCTGAACAAGGTCGATCAGGACTGCGGCACGACCTTCTCGTGGGTCACTCGCGCGATGGGCCCGTGGACCGGGTGGCTCGGCGGCTGGGCCATCGCGATGACCGGGGTTCTGGTCATCGGGTCCCTGGCGGACGTCGCCGTCAGTTTCGGCCTGCTGGCCTTGGGCCTCGACAGCTGGGCGGAGAACGAATTCGTGCGCCAGCTACTCGCCGTGGTCCTGATCCTCGTGATGACGGGCCTCTGCGTCATCGGGACGGAGCTGTCGGCCAAGGTGCAGAACGTTCTCATCCTGGCGCAGGTCGCCTTCCTGCTGGTCTTCGTGATCGTGGCTCTCTACCGCGTCTACGCCGGTACGACGTCGTTCGATTCCATCAAACCCTCGGCCGAGTGGCTCAACCCCTTCGGGGCGGGCGGCGCGGCCCTCACAGGCGGGCTATTGCTGGGCGTTTTCGTCTACTGGGGCTGGGAGTCGGCCGTCAATCTCACCGAAGAAGTCAAGGACTCCGCCAGCGCTCCCGGCAGGGCCGGTGTGTGGTCGACCGTCATTCTGCTGGTGACCTACCTGTCCGTCGGCTTCGCGGTCGTAGCCTTCGCCGGAACGGCGTTCCTGGCCGACAACGCCGAGGAGGAGGAGTTCATCTTCGCCCTTCTCGCCGGTGAGGTGATGGGCGGTTGGGACTGGATCGTGCTGCTCGCGGTCTCGACCTCCGCCCTGGCCTCGACGCAGACCACCATCATCCCGGCGTCGCGTACGGCGCTGTCGATGGCCCGCCGCCACGCGCTGCCGACGCACTTCGCGCGCATCCACCCGCGGTTCCGGACCCCCGACGTGAGCACGTGGTGGGTGGCCGGCATCGCCAGCGCCTGGTATCTCGTCGTGAACCAGATCAGCCAGAACGCCCTCTTCGACTCGCTGACGGCACTGTCCCTGCTCATCGCCTTCTATTACGCGCTCACGGGTGTGGCCTGCGCCGTCTACTACCGCCACCATCTGACCGAGAGCGTCCGCAACTTCCTCCTCATCGGCCTCGGCCCGCTGGTCGGCGCCGGGCTGCTTACCTGGCTGCTCGTGCGGTCGGTGATGGATATGTCGGACCCGGCGAACTCCTACAGCGGAACCTCGTGGTTCGGGCTCGGCCCTCCTCTCGTCATCGCCATCTGCATCAGCATCGTCGGTGTGGTGCTCATGGTCGTGTGGCGGCTCCGGTCGGCCGCTTTCTGGACCGAGCGCAGGAGTGTGGTCGATCCCGACCTCGTGCACGGCAAGGAGTCCTGAGATGTCGGTGGTCCTCGGGTACGACGAGTCACCCGGAGCCGCACGCGCCCTGCGCATCGCGGTCGAGGTGGCCGCGGCATTCGATGAGCGGCTCGTCCTGGTTTACGGAGCGGCGCCCCCCGGCCCCTCCGGCGAGGAGTACACGTCTCACTACGAGGCGATCCGCCAGGCCGGGCGTACGGGACTGGAGCGCGCCGTCGCGGCGGCCGACGAGGCAGGCGTACCGGCCACCGTCGAGGTCATCGACAAGAATCCGGCACAGGCGCTGATCGATGCCGCCGCACGCCACGGAGCGAGAGTCATCGTCGTGGGCAGCTGGGGCGAGAGCCCGATGCGCGGGGCGCTGCTCGGCTCCACCCCGCACAAGCTGCTGCATCTGTCGACCGTGCCGGTGCTCTGCGTGCCGACCGAGGAATGAACTGCCCGACGCCCTGGTCGGGTCGTACTGCCTACACATCGTTCACCACACCCCAGGTGCCTCCACGGACCGACGTGCACTTCTCTGCAGGCGCCTGGGGCCGACTTCGGTGCCTCTTCCAACTGGGTGGGCTCAAAAGTTGCTGTGTGTCCAGGGAACTTGGGGGCACAAGTGCGGTGAGCCGGTCCATGTCGGGATCGGGTCTTTGGGCGATCACTCGAAGGAGAGGCAGATGACGACGCAGTATGGCGACCGACCGACCGGGCAGCAGCCCCACGGTGCACCGCAGCGCACGGCGAACGGCAACGTGCTGAGCATCATCGCGATGGTGCTGGGCGTGATTTCGCTTCTCTTCCTGCCGATCGTCTTCGGTGTGATCGGCCTGATACTGGCCATCATCGCGAAGACCGTCCGGCACGAGCGGCTCGCCGTGCCCGCCCTTGTTGTCAGCGCTGTCGGCCTGATTGGCGGCATGATCCTCGGCGCTCTGCTGGCCTAGCGCCTGAGACTGAGTACGCCGGTGCTTATCGGCCGGTTGCGGTGCCCCACCGAATCGGTGGGGCACCGCAACCGGCTTGAGCGGGGGAGATCCGGCTGACTGTGGCGTCCGCGCTGCGATCGGAAGTCGATTGCCCGGGGGGCGGGTCCGTGGCTCAGACATGCGCGTGAGGAGCCCCCCGCGTATCAGCCCGGATCCGCCCCGGCAACGCCCGGCGTTCGCGTCTTCGGTGGCGTCCGGGACTGCGTCGGAGTCGGAGTCGGAGTCGGAGTCGGAGTCGGCCAAGGGTCGCAACGCTCGGGCGCCAGCGCACCGTCCGTACCTCGCAGTGTCACCATGACCCTGCCGTCCGGGCTCTCCGCATACGCGATGGTGCAGACGAGCTGACGTCTGGCCGGCCCGGCCAGGCCGCGCAGGGGGGCCGCTACAACGACGTTTGCCATGTCCCCGGCGAGCGAGATGCGGACATCGGCAGCCCGAGCGGTCAGGGACGGATCGTTGCGCAACCCGGCCCGGCGCTCCGCCTCCTGAGGGCCCGCCACCAGCGCGGCCACGGTCTTCTCGGTCGGCGGCCGTGCGGAGGGGGCAGCCGAGCCGGTCTTGTCGTCGGTTTCGGCGGCGTACTCCCCGCCGAAACCCGCCGCGTCCCCGTCGCCCACGATCCGCGGTACCGGCACCAGGGTGCCGTCGGGGGAGAGGAAGAAGAGCAGCATGCGGACCTGCCGTGCCGGGAGTACGTCGACGGTTGCCGGGCCACTCGCCCCTATGACGTCCGTTTCCTGAATGCCGCACGCGGTGAGTGCCGTCAGCGCCGCCAGGGCTGCGGCGGGACGAAGACACGGCCTCATTCCGGTTCCTCCTCCTTGCCGGGGCGAGTGCGCAGCGGTATCTCGACCGTGAAGACCGCGCCGGCTTCGGGCCCGTTCGCGGCTCGGACGGTGCCACCGTGCAGCCGCACGTTCTCCTGCGTGATCGCGAGTCCGAGACCGCTGCCCGCCGAGCGGGTACGGGCCGCGTCGGCTTTGTAGAACCGGTCGAAGATGTGCGGGAGCACTTCGGGCCGGATGCCGGGGCCGTTGTCGGTGACCTGGGTGACCAGCACGTCCGCTCCGTCCGCGGCCGAACCCGTGTCCAGCCGTACGGTGACGGGCTCGCTGCCATGGCGTAGCGCGTTGCCGACCAGGTTGGCGACCACGATGTCGAACCGGCGCGGGTCGAGGCGGATCCGGATCCCCTCGCGCAGCTCCGTGCGGACGCGGTCCTCCCAGTGCCGGTGGTGGAGCGTCTTGCGTACGGTTTCCGCGGCGTCGACCTCGTCGGTGTTCAGCTCGGCTGCGCGGGCGTCGAAGCGGGAGATTTCCATCAGGTCCTCGACGAGCACGGCGAGCTTGCCGGTCTCCGCGCTGATCAGCCGGACGGCCCGCGCGGTGTCGGCGTCGAGGCCGTCGGCGTCCTCGTCGAGGACCTCGGTGACGGCGAGCATGCCGGCGAGGGGGGTGCGCAGTTCGTGCGCGACGTCGGAGGCGAACCGGCGGGCGCGTGCCTCGGCCTGCTGGAGCTCGTCGACGGACCGTTCCAGCTGGCCGGCCGACTCGTTGAACGTACTGGCCAGGTCAGCGAGTTCGTCGCTGCCTCTGACGCGGATACGGGTGTCGAGGCGGCCGCTGCCCATGGAACGGGCCGCCTTGTTCAGTGCGCGGACGGGCCGCAGCACACTGCGCGCCGCGATCAGCGCGGGCACGAGGGCGACGACGAGCCCGGGCAGCGCACCGTTGCGGGCAGCGGTGAGCAGGGCGTCGACATCGTCCTGTTCGTCCGTCATCCGCATCACCGCGAACAGGAGGAGCCCGGTGGGCACACTACTGCTGCCGCTCACGCTGGTCCTGGTGACGACGGGGATGCCGATGGTGAGGTAAGGAACGCCGTCGCTGACGACTCTCTGGAAACCGCCGTGCGGTGTGGAAAGGGTGATGCGTCGCAGCTCGGCGGTGACCACCGAGGAGGTGGGGCGGGTGCCGGAGGATACGCGCAGCGAACCGTACTCTGCGAAGACGACCCAGGGGTGCGGTTTCGCCTTGCTCGCGATGACGAACAGCGACTCCCGGAGCATGTCGGGGTCCACCGGCAGTGCGGGGGCCAGGGTCTCGGCCTGCTCGCGGAAGGACGTCACCGCGGTGTCCTGGGCACCGGCGAGAACGGCGTTGCGCGCCTCACGGTAGGTGAGCGCGGCGGTAGTCCCGGCGCTGACCGCGGCGACCAGCAGGAACGCGAGGACGAGGCGGGTACGCAGTCCGAAGGGTGATGTCCGGTGCGGGTGGTCGGCGCGCGGAGCACGGGTCGCGGCGCGGGAGAGGCGGGCGCCGGTGGCGGTCACAGCGGTCCGAAGCGGTAGCCGAAGCCCCGCAGGGTCTGTATGTAGCGTGGGGTCCCCGGTGTGTCCTCGATCTTGTTGCGCAGCCGTCGTACGCAGGTGTCCACGAGGCGCGCGTCGCCGTGGTAGTTGTGCTCCCACACGTGCTCCAGCAGTTGCTGACGGCTGAACACCTGCTCGGGCGCGGCCGACAGGTGCAGGAGCAGCTTCATCTCGGAGGGGGCGAGCGCGACGCGCTCACCCTTCTTGGCGACAGTGAGCCCGGCGAGGTCGCCGTGGAACTCCACAGCGGGCCGGCCGCCACCGGGCTCCTCGATCCTGCGCAGTACGGCACGGATGCGGGCCTCGATTACCTCGGTGCGAGCGGGTTTGATGATGTAGTCGTCGGCACCTGCCTCCAGGCCGACGACGACGTCGAAGTCGTCGCCGCGAGCGGTGAGCATGATGATCGGCAGCTGGCTGTCCGCCCGCACCCGGCGGCAGACCTGTACCCCGTTCATGCCCGGGAGCATCAGATCGAGCAGGAGCAGGTCGGGCCGGAACTCGCCGAGCGCGGCGAGCCCGGCTTCGCCGGTGGCTGCGGTCCGCACCTCGTGGCCGCGGCGGCGGAGTCCGAGCTCGACCCCTTCGCGTACGGCGGGGTCGTCTTCGATGAGGAGCACGCGTGGCATGGGCAGAGTATCCCTGGAAGCCGGAGACGGGTGGTGGTGAGGGCTGGTCACGGCCTGCGGCGGAGACGGGTGGTGGTGAGGGCCGGTCACGGCCTGCGGCGGAGACGGGCGGCCGCATGCGTGACGAGCGCCGCGATCTCGGTCAGCCGCAGGGGGCGGGCCAGCAGGAGGAACACGGCGCCGATCGCCAGCGCCCCGGCCCCGGTGGCGGCGGCCGCCCCGCCGAAGGCCGCCCAGCGCGCGGTGGCGTATCCGAGCAGCGTCGCGGGGACGGCGGCGAGCATGAGCCGGGCCTGCGCGGCGACAGTGGCGGAACGCCACAGTCCGGGCGCGTGCGCGTCCCGCGCCGCAAGGCTGCGGTTCAGTACGAGGGCGGTGGCGGCCCAGCCCGCGAACAGCGCCAGCGAGTACGCCCCGGCGATGCCGGTCACCGCCCAGCGCGCCGGGAGCACTGCGTAAGCGGTCACGGACAGGCCCGCGTTCAGGCCGGCGATCACCAGGTTGAGGAGGAACGGGGTGCGTGTGTCGGACAGGGCGTAGAAGGTGCGGGAGAGGACGTACTGCCCCGAGAAGGCGATCAACCCCGGCGCGAACGCCATCAGCGTGCCCGCCATGACGGCGATGTCGCCCGCATCCGTCTGGCCGTACCGGAAGACGAGCGTCATCGCGGGCTGTGCAAGGGCGAACAGCACGCACGCCGCGGGGACGACGGCCGCCGCAGTGGTGCGCAGGGCGTACGAGAGGTCACGCCGTATCCCCATCGTGTCGCCGTCGGCGGCGGCCGCGCTCATCCGGGGCATCAGTGCGGTCACCAGCGACACCGTGATGATGCCGTGGGGCACGGCCCACAAAAGATAGGCGTTGTTGTACGCGCTGAAACCGGCGCCGCCGTCGATACCGGCCGCTTGCGCGCGCAGTCCCGCCGCCGTGGCCAGCCGGGTCGTGACCCAGTACGCCGCCTGGTTGGTGAGCACCAGGAGCACCAGCCAGCCGGCGGACCGCAGCGGTCGGGTGAGCCCGCTGCCGCGCCAGTCGAAGCGGGGACGGAAGCAGAAGCGGGCCGTGCGCAGGGCGGGTACCAGAGCCAGGGCCTGGACGGCGATGCCTGCGGTGGTGCCCCAGCCGAGCAGCGCGGTCTCGGCCGCGGTGAGCGACCCGCCGTCGCCGGTCGCGAGGTAGAGGCCGAATACGGCGATGACGACGACGTTGTTGAGGACGGGCGTCCACATCATCGCGCCGAACCGGCCACGCGCGTTGAGCACTTGGCCGAGCAGGGTGAACAGCCCGAGGAAGAAGATCTGTGGCAGGCAGTAGCGCGCGAAGGCGACCGTCATGGTGGCCTGCCCGCCCGTGTAGTCGGTGTACGCGCCGACGATCGCGGGCGCGCCCCACACCGCCGCCCCGGTGATCACCACCAGAGCAAGGGTGCAGACGGTGAGCAGCCGGTCGGTGTAGGCCGCCCCGCCGTCCTCGTGCTGCTTGGCGGCCTTGACGAGTTCGGGTACGAAGACGGCGTTGAGGGCGCCACCGAGGAGCAGCATGTAGACGATGGTGGGGACGGAGTTGCCGACGGCGTACCCGTCCGCGGCCAGCCCGAGTCCGAGTGCGGCTGCGACCACGGCGGACCGTGCGAACCCGGTCGCCCGGGAGACGACCGACCCGGCGGCCATGATCGCGCCGCTGCGCATGACGGACGGCGTACGGGACGGCGCCGTCCCGTCGGAGGCGGGTGTCGTAGTGGCCGACGTGCTCACCGGCATGCCAGATATGCCTGGAACGCGCGGTAAAGCGCATGGTTGGCCGTGCCGTCCAACGGTCTCTCCCATTCCCCCAGCGTCTCGACGACCTCGCCTCCGGTGCCGAGCTTCCAGCGCAGCAGCCCGTGGGAACGGTCGTCGGGATCGAGCGTCGAGGGTACCCCGCGCATGTCGTAGACGTCGGCGCCCAGCGCCTGGGCGTCGAGCAGCATGCGCCACTGCAGCAGGTTGGAGGGGCGCACCTCGCGGCGGTGGCCGGCGGAAGCGCCCGTCTGGTACCAGACCCGGCGGCCCACGTGGACCATGGTGTGCGCGGCGAGTGTCTCGCCCCCGTGACGGGCCAGGTACAGCTTCATCCGGCCGGGCTCCTCCGCGTTGAGCGCCGCGTACTGGCGCTCGTAGTACTCCAACGACCTGCCCAGCCGGAAGCCGTCGCGCTCCTCGGTGATCCGCAGCAGGCGGTGGAACTCGGGCAGGTCCGCCGCACCACCGACGACGACCTCGACCCCGGACTTCTCGGCACGGCGGACATTGCGTCGCCACTCCTGGTTGAGCCCGGACCACAGGTCGTCCGGTCCGCGCCCGATGAGCGGCACCCGGAAGACGTGGCGCGGCTGCGCGTCCCCGTCCTCCGCACCGCCGCACCGCTGCCACCCCCGGGCGTGCAGCCGCTCGGCGACCGCCGTGCCCAACGGGTCGACCTGGCTCGCGAGGACGTCGGAAACCCTCCGGCCCGGCCCCGTCGCCGACTTGACCCGCGCCGCGTCCCAGCGGCGGTACGCAGGCGAGGGCCCGATCCGTACGGCGAAGGCGCCCGCCGCACGCAAGTGCCGCAACAACGGGCGGAGCCAGCAGTCGATGCGGGGGTCCGTCCAGTCGGCGACGGGCCCCTCCGGCAGGTAGGCGAAGTACTTGCGGGTGCCGGGCAGTTGACGCAGCAGGACGAGCGCAGCACCGGACAGCTTGCCGGACCCCGGCTCCGGCCCCCAGCCCACGAGCTGCGAGCGCCAGCCGTCCTTGACCTGCGCCCAGGACGGGCACTGGAGGAATCCGGGGCCCAGTGCCTCCCCTTCGCCGGATGCCAGGAACGCGCGGTACACGGCGGGCGTGACGGGGCCCAGCGGTAGTTCATGGCCGCGGCGGTCGGCCGTCACGAGCAGCTCTGACACGGTGTGTGCCTCTCTCTGGGCGGAATACCGCCGATGCTCACAGCCGTCCGTGACCACCCCGCGCGCCGTATGTGACCGGACGACGACCGTTTCCCTGCAGTCGCCGTCACATGGCCGCATTCCCTCTCACCTGCGGTTCTGCCGCCCTACTGTCGCCGTGTCCCCACGAATCGACCATGGATGGAGGCTCCGTTGAGCCATATACGGGTGCGCATCGCGGCGGTCGCGGTGCTCCTGGCACCGCTCGCCGCCTGTTCGCCGGAATCCGGCTCCGACGCCGCGGCCCGGAGCGCCGGCCACGGCAGCACGGAGGCAGCACGAGGGCGCCCCGCGACCGTGACCGTGGTGCCCGAGGGCCGAGGAGTCAGGGCCGGCGAGACGGTGAAGGTCACCGCGGCGGGCGGCACGCTCACCTCGGTCACCGTCGCCGACGCCGACGGCCACGCGCTGCGCGGCACGGTCTCCGCGGACGGGGCGAGCTGGGTGTCCCGGCGCAAGTCGGCACCCGGCACCTCGTACACGGTGACTGCGACCACCGCGGCGGAGGCCGGCACCAGGAGCACGACCACGTCCGTGTTCACGACAGCCCGGGCCGACAAGGTCAACAAGGTCGACTGGCGGCCGGGAGCGAACACGACCGTCGGAATCGCACAGCCGGTCTCCCTCGTCTTTGACCATCCGGTCACCGACAGGGCCGAGGTCGAGAAGCAGCTGAAGATCACCACCTCCGACCGGACCGAGGGTTCCTGGGGCTGGATGAAGGACTGGTCCGGCCGGGACCGGGTCGACTGGCGGCCGAAGGAGTACTGGAAGCCCGGTACGAAGGTCACCCTCGAAGCCGAGCTGAACGGCACCGACTCCGGAGACGGCGGCTGGTTCGTCCGCGACTACTCGACCACGTTCACCATCGGCGCGAGCCAGGTCGCGGAAGTCGACCTGGACCGCAAGCTGCTGACCTTCGAACGGGACGGCAGGACGGTCCGCACGATCCCGGTCTCCGGCGGTACACCCGGTGGCGACAAGCGTTCCTGGCGGGGCACCGCGGTGCTGATGGCCAAGGAAGGCAGGAGCAACATGAATTCGGAGACCGTCGGTCTCGGCGACTCCTACGACAAGATGGTCAACCACTCGATGCGGCTCACCTGGTCCGGCATGTACGCGCACGCCGCGCCCTGGAATCACCAGTGGTTCGGCAAGGCCAACATGAGCTCCGGCTGCCTCGGTATGAGCGATGCCGACGCCGCCTGGTTCTACGGCCAGGTCCGCCCGGGCGACCCGTTCGAGATCACGGGCCGCGACACGAAGGGCACAGTCGCACCGGGCAACGGTTTCGGTAACTGGAATGTGCCGTGGAACCGGTGGCAGGCGATGAGCGCCCTGCGCTGATCACCTCGTCCGGCACCTGGCCGGGCCGGCCCGTCCCCCTGGATTCGGGGGGACGGGCCCGCGAGGCCGAGCCTTCACCAGCCTGGTCCGCAACCGCCGAGGTGGCGGGCAACTTGGCAGGGATGTGTCAGCTGGGGGTAGTGCCCGGCCCCAGCGATCTCGCTCACCGGGTGGTCGACGGCCGCGATCAGCGGGTCTGCCGAGCCCACGACGATCTGGACCGGGACGCGCACCCGGTCCAGCAGCGCCCGCGACTGCTGACGCTCGGCGACGTCCGCGCGAACAGCTGTGGCCACCCGGCGCGCCACCCCGCGACGCCGCAGGTCCGCTGTGGCGCTCTGTACCTCTGGCCCTTCGGGGACGCCGAGCGTACGAGCCAGCCGGGTGGCGGACATACGACGCATCATCGGTATGGCCAGGCCCGAGCGGGCGAGCCGTGGGGCGGGTGCCTGCAGGAACGACGGGGATACGAGGACGAGACTGCTGATGCGGTCCGGATGATCGACAGCGAAGCGCAGTGCGGGCCCGCAGGCCATCGAGTGCGCGACCAGCACAGGGCGGGTCCGTACCGGGCTCAGCAGGTCGGCCAGCCACGTCTCCACCGGCTGGGTTGTGGCGGCCGAACGCCCCAGGCCCGGCAGGTCGGGGGCGAGGACCGGGCCGGGGAGGTGGCCGGCGAGGGGCGCCCAGAGGTCGGCGTTCATCGGCAGTCCGTGCAGCAGGACGTGGTCGGGCTGATGCCGCTCGCCGGTCACCCAGGTACGGCTGCCCGCCACGGTGCGGAAGCCGTATGGGCTCAGCCAGGGCGATGCGGCGCCGAAACGGGCGGCCACCAGTTCGTCGGCCCACGTGCGCAGGGCGTCAGCGGCCGGAGGCATCTCCAAGCCGGCGCTCGCGGCCAGGGCGCGGGCGGAGGCAGTCGGGTAGCGGTCGGCCGACAGGAATGACAGCGTCTCGGGATCGGCACCGGTCAGCTTGCGGGGCAGGCGCCGCAGCAGGCCGACGGGAACGGTCCGGCGAGGTGCCGGCACACCGGTGTGGTCGGCGATCGTACGGATCAGCTCGGGCAGGAGGGCAGTGGTGTCGTCAAGCACCCAATAGTGCTCACCCGCGGGCGATGCGGGAACCTCTGCCAGGAACCGCACGAGGTAGTCGATCGTGGCAATCGGCAGGAAGGTGTCGGGGCCGCCGGGCAGCGCTGGGAGCCGCCCGTTCCACAGGTCTTCGACGAGAGAGGCCAGGCCGATGTACTGGCCCCGGCCGATCACAGTGCAGGGGTTGACGATGTTCAGCGGGACCTGCAACGCGCGGGCCCGGGCGCGCACTGCGAGATCACCTTCCACCTTCGACGCCTCGTACGCTCCCAGCTCTGCGTAGTCGGGGTGGCCGTCGGCCGCGCTCACCCGGTATCCGCTGATGTGGACCAGCCGCCGAAGCGCGGGCAGCGCGGCGGCCCACTCGAGCACGTTGAGCGCACCGGTGACGTTGGTCGCCCGTGCCTCCTGCACGCCGAGGCCGAAGGCGAAGCGGGCGGCGGTGTTGTAGACGTCGCATACCTCGGGGAGTCCCGACAGTGGTTGCGTGATGTCAGCGGTGACGATTTCAAGCCCGCCGGTGTCAACGCCCTGGGAGGCCAGCCACGGGGTGAGGGTGTCGTTGCGTACGGCTGCCGCCACTCGCTGACCCCGGGTGAGCAACTCGGCGACAAGAGAGCGGCCGATGAAGCCTGTCGCGCCGAAGACGATCGCATCCATGGAACTCCTTAATAGATCGGTCTACATATTTTCTGGGCCGCAAAAGGGCCCGCCGGTGTCGGCGGGCCGTATCAGCTCAACAGGGCGCCGATCTGGCGGGCGACGCTGTCCAGCGGCTTCCTGCTGCGGTGCGCACGGGCCAGCAGGAGTGCCCCCTCCACCAGGGCCAGGACCGTGACCGCGAGGTCATCGGCGTCCGGGCGGCCCGCCAGTTGTGCGCGCAGGGCCGCCTCCCACGAGGTGTACACCTCGGAGCACGCCTCCTGCAGTGGATCGTTGGTGGCGGCAGTCTCCAGTGCCACGGTGGCCACCGGGCACCCCTTGCGCCAGCCGGACTCCTGCAGTCGGTCGCCCAGGTGCCGCAGCAGCCCGTCGACGAACTCCTCCACCGAGGGGCTGGAGTCGGCCAGACCCCCCAGGGCATCGCCGATCACGTCTCCGGCTCGCCGAACGGACTCGCCGACCAACTGGTCCTTGCCGCCGGGGAAGTGGAAGTAGAGCGAGCCACGGGGCGCGCCACTGGCCGCGATCACTTGGTTGAGCCCTGCGCCGGAGTATCCTCCGGTCTCGACCAACTCCTGTGTCGCATCCAGCAGCCGGTTCCGCGTCTCAGCGCCCTTCTGTCCCATGACGCCAAACTAGACCGGTCTACATATTCTTTCAACTGCTTTTTTGTACCAAACTTCCGCCCGTCCGGCTCCAACCGCGCGACGATGATGTCCGGCTGAAACCCGACGCTGTACGTCAACGGCCCCGGCCATCACAGCTTCGTCCTGCTCAACGGCGACATCAACACCAGCCCACCCCGCCGGCCTCAAGTTCCCCCTGATGTTCCACGCGGTTCCGCAGGAAACGCCGTCTGCGTGGGAGAACCGGTACTGGTGCACCGGCACGTTCACCTGGGGGGCAACGCCACCTGCAGCCGCGCGCGCCCCCACCCACTGCCGGACGAGCAGCGTCTCCGGGCGGCTCATGCCGCGCTCCGCCCACGTTGCTCCTGGCGGCGGGCAACACGCCGGAGCTCCACCCGGGCCGCCGGTGTCCGGCCTGCCGGGGTGGACCAGAACGGATGGCGCCACACCCGGTCGGACAAGGCCAGCAGCTGGCGGCGCAGCGCGGTGTTGCGGTACGGGCGGGGGGTGGCGAGCTCCCGGTACGTCGCGAGCCACGCCCGCTGCGCCTGCACAAGATCGTCGGGGAAAGGGAAGTGCTCCATGCCTCCAATTAGAGCACTTGTTCGAATTCTGGTGCATCTTCGATCGCGGGATTGAGCGCCGAGGGCCCACCATGTGGGGGTCTGGCGCGGAGTCCCCAGCCGTGAGGGGCGGCGGTGGGGGAGTTCGCGGGTGCGTGACGCGACCGACGGTCCGGCGCAGCCCCCTGGCACGCAGGTGCCAGGATGAGTCGGCGATGCCCCCGGCAGGCGTGCGCACTGACCGTCGCTGCCGGTGCGAGCCGGGCAGGGGCGGTGTAGAGAGGAGTCATGTCGCAGCGCCTCGCAGGACTTCGTCGGTGGGTGCGAGCGGTTCATGCGTGGGTCGCCGTCCCGGTCGCGTGGATCGTTGCGGTGTCCGTGATCGACGTTCTTGCGCCGCCCGACATTCATCTGGGTCCGCTGCTGGTCGCGGCCCCGGCCATCACGGCGTCCTTCGGTGGGCCCTGGGCGGTGGGGCTGGTCGCTGCGCTGGCGGTGCTCGCGCAGACGACCATCGGGGTGCTGCGCGATCCTGACGAGTTGCTCTCGGCCAACCACCAGGCACAGATCATCGCCCTGGTGCTGGTCGGCACGAGCCTCGTGATCTTCTGTGTACTACGGGAGCGGCGCGCCAAAGAGCTGACGCAGGTGCGGTACGTGTCCGAGGCCGCCCAGCGTGTCGTCCTGCCGCCGCTTCCCAAGCAGCTCGGTCCGCTGCGCGTCGCCTCCCTCTACCTCGCCGCCGAGGCCGAGGCTCAGATCGGCGGGGATCTCTACGCCGCGGTACGTACCGCCTCCGGCACCCGGCTGATCGTCGGTGACGTGCGGGGCAAGGGGATGACCGCCGTCCATGACGCGGCCTTGCTGCTCGGCGCGTTCCGCGGCGCGGCCCACCGCCAGGCGAGCCTGGCCGAGCTGGTGACCTATCTCGACCGAAGCGTGTGCTGGGACCTGGCGGAGCCGGGCGAGACGGACCGCTCCGGAGAAACGTTCATCACCGCCACCATCCTGGACATCCCCGACCAGGAGGGCCGGGTCGAGATGATCTCCTGCGGGCACCCGCCGCCGGTCCTTCTGCGCAACGGCCGTCCGACGACGATGGACGCCCTTCGGCCCGCGCCTCCGCTGGGCTTGGGCGAACTGGCGCGTCCCCGCTACCACGTCGACAGCTTCCTGTTCGAGCCGGGAGACCTCTTGCTGCTGTACACGGACGGCGTCACGGAGGCCCGCGACTCCACCGGTGCCTTCTACCCGCTCACCGAGCGCATCGGCGGCTGGACCGAGAACGACCCCGACGCCTTCCTCGGCCGCTTCCGGCGCGACCTGCTCCACCACGTCGGCGGACATCTGAACGACGACGCCGCCATGATCGTCGTAGAGCGCCCCGCCAGGCCCCGGGCCTGACATGGCGGACCCCTATGCCATCCGCCTTTCCCTCGGCGCGCCGACGATGAGACCCGTCGACTGGGTGTTCGCTCGCGAGCTGCTGACCGAGGGGCTGCGACGGCCGACCGGGTCCGGTGACGTGCTGGTCATGCCCCGGCACCACCCCCATCCGCACTCCATACGTGTCGTCTTGCGGAACCCCGCCGGCACAGCGGTGATCGAAATGGCAATGTCGGAGGTTGCCACGTTCCTCCAGCAGACCTTCGGGCTGGTGCCCGATGGAGAGGAATGCCTTCACGTGGATCTCGACCGCTCCATCAGTGAGCTCACAGGCAGAAGAGCCTGACGGAGGCGACCGCCCCGGTCGTACCCTGACGGACGCCCGGGCCGTGCGCAGCGCTGCAGCCGTCCACTCAGCTGTGTACGTCGAACAGCAGGCGGACGTCTGCGCGTCGCAGTCGTTGCAGGAAGGGCTCGCCGTCGAGTCCGTGGACGCCGGTTGTCACCATTCCGGGCACGGGTAATCACGCATGTGCCTGCTACTCGTGCCGGTTGGACCGGCACGAGTAGCAGGGGCGGCGAGGTCGCACTACGCGACGGCGGTCCCCTCAAGCTCGACCATCTGGCCGGGGATCGCCAGTCGCGTCACCCCGAGCATCGTGGTAGTCGGCGCCACCTCGGCGGCGCCCAACCGTGCCGCCAGCACGCCGTAGTGCTGGAAGAGCCGATCGACGTCGGTCGTGTAGACGTTGAGCCGGACGAGGTTCGCGAGAGACATGCCGGCCTCGCCGAGCACGGCCTCCAAGTTGTCGATGCTCAGCGTCAACTGCGCTGCAATATCACCGTCATGCTGGGGCTTGCCGTCGCCGCTCATCGCGGTCTGCCCCGAGATGTACAGGGTCCGTGTGTGCCCGGAGACGACCTCACCCTGGTTGAATCCCATCTCCACCGACCACGTCACCGGGTTGACCGCCGTTCGTTCAACTGCCATGTCAGCTCCATTCGATTCGTCGGGAGTACGTACGTCCATCGGCTCGGTAGCCGCCGGCTCTGACGTCGCGTCAACGAGCGTCCCAACGAATCACGACACCCTCAGTCATGTATTCCGTTAGCGTTCTCGTATGCGTGCCGACCGGTTGGTCTCCCTCGTGCTGCTGCTGCGCCAGCGCGGCCGGCTGACAGCGGACACGCTGGCCCGCGAGCTGGAGGTATCCACCCGCACCGTGCTGCGCGACATCGAGGCGTTGTCCTCGGCCGGCGTCCCGGTCTACGCCGAACGCGGCAGGCACGGCGGTTTCGCGTTGTTGCCCGGTTTCCGGACCGAGCTCACCGGACTGAACCACGACGAGGCCCTTGCCTTGCTGACCGCCGGATCGGGGCGCGGCAAGCAGGTGTCCGGCCTCGGCTCGGCGCTCGCTTCGGCCATGCGAAAGGTGGTCGACGCGCTGCCCGAAAACCACCGGGCCTCCGCGAGCGACGCGGCCCAGCGATTTCTCGTCGAGCCGGAGACCGACCTGCTCTCACGTCGGCTGGTCAGTGAGGAGGTACCCGACGCCACGATGACCGAGGTCAGGCGCGCGGTGCTCGCCGGACACAAGCTGCGCATTCACTACGCGGCCACAGGGCAGGCACCACAGTGGCGCACGGTGGACCCGATCGGCCTGGTCGCCGTACGCGACCGGGGCTACTTGCTGGCCACGAGATCTGGCGCGGACCGCACCTACCGGCTGTCGAGGGTGTTGGCCGCCGAGGAACTCCCCGAAACGGCACAGCGACCGAACCGGGTCGATCTGGACCGGATCTGGCGGGAACGCTCCGCGCAGTTCCTCTCCGGCGGCGACCACCTCACCGTGCTGGTACGGGTGAACCCGGCGCGGCGGGAGGACCTGCTGGACACCGCGCTGGCTGTCCGCGGAGAAGAACCCGACGCGGACGGCTGGCTGCGGCTGGAGGTGACCTTCCAAGATTCACGACACGCCGAATGGGCGCTGTGGCAGCTCAGTACGGACGCGGAAGCCCTGGCCCCGCAGGCATTGCGCGCCTCCCTACGCAACCGCGCCGCCGCGATTGCCACCCGCTACGGGGATTCATCCTGAGAGTGAGAGGCCAACCCATCTGGCCAACTGATCATCGAGCTTCGGCGGCCGGCCTTTGGGCCTGGAAGACGCGGCGGTCGAGGGCTCATATGTGAGGGCCTTGAAAGTGCGTCGACAACGCACGCACTGTGGGAATGCCGCCCGCCCAATCGCTCCCAGGGGAGGAGCCCGGCCGATCGGGTAGTTGAGCGCGAGCGCCACGGCGGCAACGCAGCTGACTGTGATCACGGCCCCTCATGCCCAGCGCATGCCGATTTCGGAAGGCGCCCCACGCCGCTCAGCGGTGAGTTCGGCGCCCTCGCTGGGGGGATATCCCCCGTTCCGATCCTGAGGTGCACCGGATCGCGGTCCGTCGGGGGGAGAATTAGCGTTCGGCCATGATCTCGACTCTGCGCAAGCATCTCGCCCTGGGGATCGGTGTCGCTGCGCTGCTAGCCGCTGACGTGACCACCGCTGTAGCCCAGCCCGCCGGTCCCTCCCCCATGAATCAGTTACGCCAGGACACCGAGGCGATCCACGCCCTCGGTATCAGCGGTGTGCAGGCCCGAGTGATCGAGCCTGACGGCCGGCAGTCGGTTGCCACCAGCGGCACCGCCGATCTGAACACCGGCCGCCCGGTCCCTTCCGACGGCTACTTCCGCATGGCCAGCACGTCCAAGACGCTCGTCGCCACCGTGGTCCTCCAACTAGAGGCCGAGGGCGAGCTGTCCCTGGACGACACCGTCGACCACTGGCTGCCAAAAGTGGTGCGGGGCAAGGGCAACAACGGCAGCCGGATCACCATCCGCCAACTGCTCCAGCACACCAGCGGCATCCACGACGACCTGCCCGGATACACCACTCCGGAGGAGTACTACCGGCAGCGCCACGACGTCCACAGCCCTGAGCGGCTGATTGCCCGCGCCATGGCCCACGCGCCGGACTTCCGGCCCGGCAAGGGCTGGGGGTACTCCAACACCGGTTACGTCCTGCTCGACATGATCATCGAGAATGTCACCGGTCAATCCGCCCACCAGGAGATCGAGGACCGCATCCTGCGCCCGCTCGGCCTCGACCGGACCCTGTGGATGGGTACCTCGTCCACGCTGCCCGAGCCGCACGCCCGGGCCTACCAACTCTTCGGCCCCGGTTCCGTGGTGGACGTCACCGACCAGATACCGGTGGATCACCAGAACCTTTCGTGGGTCACTACCACACAGGACGAGAACGACTTCTTCCGCGCGCTGCTCGCAGGCCGCCTGTTACCGCCGCGGCAGCTGACCGAGATGAAACAGACCGTTCCCGTGAGCGCGGAGGTCCAACAGCTGTGGCCCGGCGGCCGATACGGGCTCGGCCTGGTCGAACGCCCCTTGAGCTGCGGAGGAACCTACTGGAGCCACGAGGGCGGGGACGGCGGCTACATCACTCTCAATGGCGTCACCGAAGACGGCAGACGAAGCGCCGTGGTCTCCATGTCCGAGGCACGCGGCGACACCCTGGAGCACATACTGGAACAGGAGAACGCGGCCGGCGTCCTGATCGACCACGCTCTGTGCGCCGGGGGGCCGGGCACTCCGTGAGCGGACGTCGGCGGCGGCAGCTGCTTGCGCGGCTCGACGGCGACGCCGTCGGACTCGAGCAGCAGGTTGCGTAACTGTTCGGGAAGGGTCTGCCCGAGGGCCGAATACGGTTCCCACCGTTGCTCGTCTGATGCGGGTTCCCGCAGCTCCGCACCGTCGAAGCCGGAGCCGGAGATCAGCTCTCGCCACACGTCTACTCCATCCGTCCCGCGGTCAGCCATGGGAAGAGCGCGTACTCCTGGAACATCAGGGCGGGCCGGCCGTCCGTTCCGACCGAGCCGGCGGACGGCAGGTCCAGCCCCGCGACCAGGTTGACGGGTGGGATTTACCGCCTCCTGATGAGGCCCCAGGAGGGTGACGAACTCACCCGGCGCGACATCGAGCGTGATGCCGTCCAGCATGAGCTGCTGTCCGCCGGGCATGTCTGGCGCGGGGAAGGACTTCGAGACGTGCTCGATCCGGGCGGCGCGTGTCACCGCCGTGTCGTCCGCGGCAGCCCTGACGATCGTGGTGGCCATGATCGTCACCCCCTGGGGCTCATTGGGCCGGGTGGTCGTTACTCAGTGCCGAGACCGGCGTCGTCGACCTCGTCCTTGCCCTCGGCCTTGAGGATCTTGTTGAGGGGTGCGAGGTCGTAGATGCCCTTGAGGTTGGGCTCCTCCAGCAGAGCGGCCTTCACCGCGTGCTCCGCCTGACTGTCGAGGGTGGCGGCCAGCGGGTCGTCGAGGAAGGTGATGGACTCCCAGGCCGGGTCAATGACCTCGGCGGGCAGAGCCTTGCCCGACAGTTCCTTCAGTGCCGCGTTGGCGGAAGCCTTAGCCTCCTCCGGGTTGGCGTTGATCCACTCGTTGGTCTTCACCGATCCGCGCAGCACCGCCTCGACGACGTCCGGGTGCTCCTTGAGGAACTTCTGCGACACGATGATGTTCGTGATCACGAACTTCTTGTCGGGCCACAGGTCGGACTCGTCGAGCAGTACCTTCGCGCCCTCGGTGACCAGCTTGGACGCGGTCGGTTCCGGTACCCATGCGCCGTCGATGGAGCCGGACTTGTAGGCGTCGGGGGTGGTCTTGTTGTCCGTGCGGACAACGGAGACGTCGCCCTTGCCGCTCTGCGCGTCGACCTTCCAGCCCTTCTCCGCGATCCAGTTGAGGAACGCGACGTCCTGGGTGTTGCCGAGCTGCGGCGTGGCGATCTTCTTACCCTTGAGGTCGTCCAGGGACTTGATCTTGTCCGGGTTGACGACAAGCTTCACACCGCCGGACGCGGAACCGCTGATGATGCGCAGGTTCTTGCCGTCGGACTTGGTGTAGCCGTTGATGGAGGGGGAGGGGCCGATCCAGCCGATGTCGATGGAGTCGGCGTTCAGCGCCTCGATCTCGGAGGGGCCGGCGTTGAAGGTGGACGCCTTGATCGTGGTGCCGCCGAGCTCCTTCTGGAGCAGGCCCTCCTGGATGCCCACCAGAGCGGTGGCGTGCGTGAGGTTGGGGAAGTAGCCGATCCTCACTTCGTCGACGGAGAGCTTCTCGGTGTCCGCCGCGACCCCGGTCTGCTTGCCGTCATCAGTGGACTCGGAACCGTAGCCGCACGCGGTGAGCAGGAGAGGAAGCGCGGCTGTGACGGCGATGGTGCGCAGGGCGGTGAGCGGTCTTGCGGAAGACACGGAGGTGTCCCTTCTGGCGATGGGTGATCAAGGAGGTACGGAAATGCGATGAGTTCTGCTTCTCGGCGCGCACCGACACCCCGCTCCTGGCCACCGGCGGCAGGCATGCTGTCACGGGCTGCGGAGTGGAACGTGGGGGCGTGGTCGGCCGAGGGTGTCCGATCCGCCGAAAGTGGTGCGAGGGCGGGGAAGCTGCGCTGACGGGAAGGAAGTCGGCTTCGGCGGCGTCAGAGCCGACAGATGGCGCTGGCCGTGTGGCCGAGGTCGATGTGACGACGCCGGGTCAGCAGGGGCAGTGACCGGGCTGCGCGGCTGAACGTTCCCATGGCCACCCCCGTGGATCCCTAGTTTCCCTACCTGGTTGATAGGGATCGTGGCAGAAGGTGTCGTCTGCCCCAAGGGGTGGTTCGTATGGTGGACGCCGCTATCTCAACCTGTGGGACGGGCGGCAGTTGGTCCGACGTGTCAGGGGTTCACCCAGGCCCTGGGGGCTTTGGTCAACGCGGATACGTCGGAGGGAAGTTGGGCCGATGCGACCTCGGCGAGCGACACGCCCTCGAGGATCTCGCGCACGTTGGATCGCAGCGCGATCCAGAGGGGGAGCAGAGACTCGGCGGGACCGGTGTAGGACAGCTCCGGGGGGCGGACCCCGCGCACCGACACCAGCGGGCCGTCCACGACGCGGATGACGTCGGCGATGCTGATCGACTCGGCGGGCTTGGCCAACCGGTAGCCGCCGTTGCCGCCGCGCTGGCTGAGCACGAGACCGCCCCGGCGCATGTCGTTCAGGATGCCTTCGAGAAACTTGTGCGGAATGTCCTGAGCGTCGGCGATGGCCTCGGCCTTCAGTGGACCGTCCTCCCGGGACGCGGCGAGTTGCAGCGCGGCGCGTACCGCGTAGTCCGCCCTGGCTGAGATCCGCATGCGCCCCATTATCCCGCATAGCTCGGTCGGTGTCCGGGTCGGGGGCCGCAGGGCACGGTGCTCCTGCCCTGCGGCCCCGGGGCTCAGGCCGCGGCGGGGGTGTAGTGCGAGGCGTCGTCACCCTCGACAACGCGGCTGAGGGTGCCGTCGACACCGGCGGGGACGTCGCCCGCGACGGTCACCCGGTGCAGCAGGCGCGGCAGGTCGCCGTAGTCGTCGGGGGCGTAGTGCTGGGTGATGCGGTTGTCGAAGAGGACGAGGTCGCCCGGTGTCCAGGCCACGCGCACGATGTTCTCGGGGCGGGTGACGTAGGACTGGAAGATACGCAGCAGATCTCGCGAGTCGGAGGGGCCGAGGCCGACGATGCTCTGTGCGAAGCCGCCGATGAACAGCCCGCGCTCCCCGGTCTCGGGGTGGACGCGGACGACGGGATGGGCGGTGCGGTACGCCCGGGAGACGAACCGCCTGCGGTGCTCGGCCGCCTTCTCGTTCTTCGGGGCGGCGTAGTCGTAGTCGTTGGTGTGTACGGCCCAGAGCTTGTCGGCCAGCTCGCGCAGCGGCTCGGGAAGGTCCCGGTAGGCGGCGGCCGCGTTGGCGATGAGCGTGTTGCCGCCGTACGGCGGGACCACGATGCTGCGCAGCGTGGAAGCCTTCGGGGGAGTACGGACGAAGGTGACATCGGTGTGCCAGTGGTTGGCGCGGATGCCCTCGTCGCCGTCTACGGGCAGGACGTTGGGCTGGCCGTCGACGGCGGGGACGGTCGGGTGCGCGGTGGTGAGGTCACCGAAGAGGGAGGCGAAGCGGAGCTGGCCCGCGTCGTCGAGGTTCTGGTCGCGGAAGACGAGCGCCTTGTGTTCCAGGAGCGCGGAGTTGATCTCGGTGACGAAGGCGGGGTCGAGGTCGGTGGAGAGATCCACGCCGAGGATGTCGGCGCCGATACGGCCGCCGATCCTGCGGATGTCGAAGCCGGTGCTGGTGGTCATGGTGGGTGTTCCTTTCAGGAGGTGATCAGTACGGAGGTCATCAGGAAGTGATGGGCAGGGAGGTTCCCCTGGACCCTGGTGGTCCGAGGGGAGGGCCGACGGCCCGCAGGGCTCCGGGGGTGCGGCCTCGTCCCCAGCCGATGTGCCGGCGGTAACTGCCGAGCAGTCCGGTGAGGTCCAGGTGCTCCTCGTCCCGGGCGGTGGGGTCGTCGGGCAGTGGGCGGGTCAGGGGTGCGACGTAGAGCGCGTCGGCCGGGCAGTTCGCCTCGCACTGGAAGCAGGTCTGGCAGTCGTCGCGGCGGGCGAGCACCGGGACGCCGTCCTCGCCGCGGTCGAAGACGTTGGTCGGGCAGACCTTGATGCACTTGTCGCAGGTGATGCAGCGTTCCGCCGAGACAAGTTCGATCACGAAGCCACCTCCAGGGGTGCGGCCGGTGCCGTCGATGCGGTGGGCGCGGTCGTCAGGGGCTCGGTGCGGGTCCACACCTGGTCGAGGCCGCCCGTCACGATGCGGTGGCGCTGCCCGGGATCCTGCGCCGGGAAGTCGAGTCGTTTGGCCATGCCTCGGGTCTCGGTGCGCGCGAGAGCTGACGCGTACATCCAGCGGGCGTGCGCCGTCATCGCCGCGGCCTGCCGGGTCCGTACGGTGTCTGCGCCCCCGGCGTGCAGTGAGGCGCGCGACTCCTTCCAGAGGCTGTCGAGCACCTCCAGGGCCGCGGCGAGCCGGTCGCCTTGACGCAGGTAGTTCGTCTCGTACGGCAGCACCTCGCCCTGAACCGCGGCGACGACTTCGCGGAAGTCGCCGGCCGGACCGGGTGTCCCGGTGGGCCGGAGCCCGGCTCCACCCGCTGCCATCAGGCGCCCAGTACCGGCGCGGGCGCCGAGTGAGCGGGCGTGGCGGGCCGCGCCCCGGCCGGCCCAGATGCCGGAGGAGATGGCCCAGGCGGCGTTGTGGCTGCCGCCGCCGGTGAAGCCGCCGCAGATCAGCTCACGCGTCGCCGCGTCCCCGGCCGCGTACAGCCCGGGCACGGTGGTGGAGCAGTCGTCACCGGTGATGCGGATGCCGCCGGTGCCGCGCACAGTGCCCTCGGCGAGGAGCGTGACGGCGAAGCGCTGGGTGAAGGGGTCGATGCCGAGCCGGTCGAAGGTGAGGAAGAAGTTCGGCTGGGCCAGCCGCATAGCCTGCCGGGCGGCGGAGCCCGCCCGGTCCAGGCGGCAGTACACCTTCTCGTCGAGCAGCGTACGAGCGATGACGGACCGGCCGCCCTGGCTGGCCGCTCCCTCAAGGACCGTGCCGTCCTCGCGGTAGAAGGTCGCGAAGGAGTAGAACGCGGTCTTGGTGACGGAGGTTCCCTCGGGTGCGATGCCATACGCGTTGGAGAACTCCATCCCGGACAGCTCCGCGCCCACCTCGGCGGCGAACAGCGCGCCGTCGCCGGTGTTGACGTTGCAGCCGAGCGCGCCGCTGAGGAACGCGCAGCCGCCGGTGGCCAGGACGACCGCCCCGGCGCGCACCCGGTAGGGCTGCCCGGCCTGGCGCCGGTGGCCCCTGGCCCCGGCGACCGCTCCGGAGGGGTCGGTGAGCAGTTCGGTGACCGGACTCTGGTCGAGGACGCGGGCCCCGGCCCGCTGGACGCGGATCCGCATCCTGCGCATGTACTCCGGTCCCTGCAGGCCGTTCCTGAGCTGCTTTCCGTCCGGCCCCGTGGGGAAGGGGTAGCGGCCGGCCGCCGCCAGTTCGTTCATTCCCGCGTACGTCTGGTCCAGCACCCGGGCCATCCAGCGTCGGTCGGCCAGGAATCCGCCCAGTGCCTCCCGGCTCGCCATGGCGGCCTCCCGCGCAGCGGGCTCCGGGGGGACGTACCAGACGCCGGTGCCGGCGGAGGCGGTGGCGCCGCTGGTGCCGCAGTAGCCCTTGTCGGCGAGGACCACGTCCGCTCCGTCCTGGGCCGCCTTGAGCGCGGCCCAGGTGGCGGCGGGGCCGCCACCGACCACCAGGACGTCCGTAGTGAGGTCCAGCCCGGTCATGCGGGCCGTCCTTCCGCTGCGGCCGCCGCGACCAGCCGGTTGGCGGGGCGGGCCAGGCCGTAGTTCTCGCGCAGGGTGCGGCCGGTGTACTCGGTGCGGAAGAGGCCGCGCCGCTGCAGGATCGGGACGACGTGGTCGACGAAGTCCTCCAGGCCGCCCGGCAGATGGGGCGGCATGATGTTGAAGCCGTCGGCGGCACCCTGGGTGAACCACTCCTCAAGCTGGTCGGCTATCTGCTCGGGGGTGCCGACGAAGACGCGGTGGCCGCGTCCCGCGCCGAGGCGGGCGATGAGCTCGCGCAGGGTGAGGCCGTCGCGGCGGGCGAGTTCGGCGACGAGCGTGAAGCGGCTCTTGTTGCCGTTGATGTCCCGCTCCTCGGGCAGCTCGGGAAGCGGCCCATCCAGCGGCAGCCCGCTCAGATCGGTGCCCAGCATCCCGGACAGCTGAGCGAGCCCGTACTCGGGCACCTGAAGATCCGTCAACTCCTGCTCCAGCGCGCGGGCCTCGGCCTCGGTCGACCCGATGACGGGCGCGATGCCGGGAAGCACCAGCAACTGGTCCTCGGCGCGGCCGTAACGGGCGATCCGGGACTTGAGGTCCTTGTAGAAGGCTTGGCCGTCGGCGAGGGTCTGCTGCGCGGTGAAGACGGCCTCGGCGTACTGGGCGGCGAACTCCTTGCCGTCCTCCGACGAACCGGCCTGCACCAGCAGTGGGTATCCCTGAGGGGTGCGCGGTACGTTCAGGGGGCCTTGCACCCCGAAGTACTCTCCGCGGTGGTTGATCTCCCGCACTTTGTCAATGTCGGCATAGACGCCGCGTTCACGGTCGAGCACGATCGCCTCGTCCTCCCAGCTGTCCCACAGCTTGGTGGCGACCTCGACGAACTCCCGTGCCCGCTCGTAGCGCAGCCCGTGCTCCAGGTGCTCCTCCTGCCCGAAGTTGCGGGCCTCGTTCACGGTGCCGGAGGTGACGATGTTCCAGCCGGCCCGGCCACCGCTGATGTGGTCCAGGGAGGCGAACTTGCGGGCCGTGTGGAAGGGCTCGTTGAAGGTGGTGGAGACGGTGGCGATCAGGCCGATGTGCTCGGTGACTGCCGCCAGGGCGGACAGCAGGGTGAGGGGCTCGAAGCCGCCGAGGGCGTTGTGCCGGACCTTGCCCCACAGGGCGAGGCCGTCGGCGAGGAAGACCGAGTCGAGCAGACCGCGCTCGGCGGTCCGCGCGAGGTGCTGGAAGTAGCGCAGATCGGTGACCCGTTCGGGCTGGGTGCGGGGGTGGCGCCAGGCGGCGTCGTGGTGGCCGGCGTTCATGAGGAAGGCGTTGAGGTGGAGCCGACGGGGGCGGGTCGCGGTCATGAGGTTCCTCGGATCAAGGGCAGCGAGACGACCGGGAGAGGGAAGACACAGGGGATGAGAGGGCGGCTCAGTCAGCCGCCGACCGGTAGGCGCCAGGAACTGAGCCGCCGCTCGACGGCGACCAGGAGCTGGTTGAAGGTCACGCCGATGGCGGAGATCGTGATGATGCCCGCGTACATCTGCGGGATCGCGAAGTTGTACTGCGAGGCGTTGATCAGATAGCCGAGGCCCGCCTTGGCGCCGATCATCTCGGCGGCGACCAGCACCAGGATCGACACCGCTCCCGCCAGCCGGATGCCGGTGAACATCACCGGCACCGAGGAGGGCAGGATGACCTTCTGGAACAGCCGGGGTGCGGACAGGTCCATCGACTTCGCCAGCTTCAGCAGGGTCGGATCGACGTTGCGGACCGCGCTGATGGTGTTGAGCAGGATCGGCCAGGTGCACGCGTACACCACGATGGAGATCTTCGAGGTCTCGCCGATCCCCAGCAGCAGTACGAACACCGGCAGCAGGGCCAGCGCCGCGGTGTTGCGGAACACCTCAAGGAGCGGTCCGAGGAGGTCGGCGACCGGCCGGTACCAGCCGATCAGAAGGCCGAGCGGCACGGCGACGGCCACCGCGAGTCCGAATCCGCTGAACGAGCGGACCAGGCTGGCGACCGCGTTGTCGGCGAGCTGACCGTCGAGGGCCAGCCCCCACCAGGCACGGGCGACCTCGCTGAACGGCGGCAGGAAGATCCGGTCGACCAGGCCGAGTCGCGGTGCGGTCTCCCACAGCAGCAGCAGCGCTACGATCGCCGCGGACTTGGTCGCCCCCTTGGCCAGCAGGTGCGGCAGTCGGCGGACCGCCCGGCGCACCCGGGCCGCCGTGGCGGTGACATGGCGCACTCCCGTCGGTGGTGTGTCATATGGCGGGGACGCGGCAGACGTAGCGGAGGAAGGGGACAGGAGAGGCTCGGCGGGGCTCACCGGGCCCGGATCCGTGGTCTTCTCGGTGGCCGTGCTGGTTATGGGACTCATACGGAAGCCTCCTCCTTCTCCAACTTCTGGGCCTTGGCCACCTCGTCGTGCAGCAGCGACCAGAGCTCGTGCCGGTGTCGTGCGAACTCGGGACTGGAGCGGAGGTCGTCCGTCGCCGTACGGGAGTCGAAGGCAACCGGCACGATCTGCTTGATGCGGCCCGGCCTCGATGTCATGACGGCGACGCGCTGTCCCAGGTAGACTGCCTCGTCGATGCTGTGCGTGATGAAGACGACGGTCTTGCCGGTGCGCTGCCAGATGCGCAGCAGTTCGTCCTGCAGCGACTCCCGGGTCTGGGCGTCCAGCGCGGCGAACGGCTCGTCCATGAGCAGGACATCGGGGTCGTAGGCGAGGCTGCGGGCAATCGCCACCCGCTGTCGCATCCCGCCCGACAGCTCGTGCGGATGGCGCTCCTCGAACCCGGACAGACCAACCAGGTCCAGGAACTCCTTGGCCCGCGCTCCACGGTGACGTCGTGGGACACCGGTCGCCTCCAGGCCGAACTCGACATTGCCCTGAGCCGTGCGCCACGGCAGCAACGCGTACTGCTGGAACACGATGCCCCGGTCCAGGCCCGGGCCGGTGACGAGCTTTCCGTCCAACAGGATCCGTCCACCGGTGGCCTGGGTGAGGCCGCCGAGCAGATCCAGCAGTGTCGACTTTCCGCAGCCGCTGGGACCGACCAGGACGATGAACTCACCGGCCGCTATCTCCAGATCGATGTCGTCGAGGGCGGTGAACTGAGTCGTTTGCCGAGCCCCCGCGCGGTCCGTGCCCGCTCGGCCCTTCCCGGGCCGGCCCTTGACGGCGAAGTCCTTCCGCACGCGCTCGAACACGATCTTGGGTGTGGTGGATTCCTTCGTGGATTCCTTCGTGGATTCCGGCATGGGATCAGCTCCCGCTCGTCGAAGTGGAGGAGACCGCTGAGGAAGCCTCCGCACCGCCCTTGCCGGCGGCATTGAACTCATTGGTGTAGAGGTCGGACAGGGTGACTTGGCCCTTCTGGACGTCACCGCGGTCGGCCAGCCAGTCGATCCACAACTGGAGTTCCTTGCCGGTGATCCGGCCCGCCGTCTCGGCGACGCCGTAGGACCGCCAGTACTTCAGCGGGTCGGTGTCCTCATTGCGGCCGCGCTTCTTCACGATGTCCGTCATCCGGGAGATGACCTCTGCACGCGGAGTGGAACGGGACCACTCGATGGCCCGCCCCACGGCGGTGACGAAGATCCGGGCAGTGTCGGGGCTTTGCTTCAGGAAGCGGTCCGTCATCACGTACGTGCCGGCGCTGAACGCGCCGAGGAGTTGATAGTCGGTGAATAGCGGGCGGATACCCCCGGTGGCCAGGGCCTTGTCGCGCAGGATGCCGCCGAGCACAGCCACATCGATCTGCTTCTGACGTAGCGCCTGCTCGGTGTTGACCGGAGGCACCACGAGTGGCTCGACCTTGCCGATGTCCGCCCGGGACAGGCCGCCTCGCTGCAGATAGATGTCGAGCATGGCCTCCGAGTGGGCTCCGAGGGTGTTCATCCCGACCTTCTTGCCGACCAGGTCCCGGGCCGAGCGGATCGGGCCGTCGCTGAGGACGTAGAAGCCGTTGTAGGCGTATTTGTCGGCGCCGTAGTAGCTGATGACGGCCTTGATGGGGGCGTTGTTCGCGGCCAGTTTGACGACCGCGCCGTTGAAGGCTCCGCCGAAGTCGATCTGGCCCGTGGCCGCGGACTGGATGTCCTGCGGCCCGCTGATGGTGTTGCCGACCCACTTCAGCTTCACGTCCTCCAGATAGCCGAGATCCTCGGCCAGCTCCGGCAACGTGACCTGGCCGGCCCAGCCTTGGTACCGGAGCGTCCTGGTCTGGCCCTTGCCGGAGTTGGCTCCGATCGCGGTGGTCCCGCAGCTCACGGCCACCGCCGAAAGTCCGAGCAGAGAGAGGAACTGACGTCGGGTCGATGCCGTACTGGCCATGGAAAGGTCCTGTTCAAACGATTGGGGGGACTGAAGTGGAATCGGCGGACGTGCTTCCTGAAATGGCGAGAAGCGACGTCTGTAGGGGGTTCCTTGGCATGAGGAAGCCCCAGCCGAAAGCGTGCCTCGGCAGTTGAGCGCGGCAAGGCGGACACAGAATGGGGAAAGAGACCTCGGCAGGAATGCCTGCGAGAAATCAGTGATCTACGACAGAAGTGGCAGGGTCGTAGCAGCAGACTTAGAAATGGAGCGGGAGAGAGCAGCGCCCGTCAGCGGGTTCAGTGGCCGACGGCACAGATGGCGCTGGCCTGACGTCGCAGATCGACGTGCAGGCGCGCGGCGAGGTTCTCGAAGTTGCTCACAGCCAAGAGAGTTGCAGCGATATCTGGCCACGTCAACGCCGCGTGCGCCTATGTCTCATATCCTGAACAGCCCGACATGCAAGCGAAGTAAGGCGTTCACAATTGCCTTGATGTCAGGTTGCGTGGCGAATCCCGATCACGCCGAGTCCGGCCGGGAGATGCCGAGCCAATTCGTTATTCGGAGCAGTCCCCTTGTCGCAGATCCGGAGTTTCGGGTCCTCAAGGCCGGACAGGCAGGACGAACGGAGGGTGCGCACCGTTGAGGAAGTAGTCCCCGACGTCGCGGAGCCGGTGGGCGGCGGGCTCGTACAACGTGTGGGTCCTGGCATTGCGCCAGAAGCGGTCGAAGCCCAGACGCGAGGACGCGGAGCGGGAGCCGATGATGTCGAGGGCGCGGGAGGTGGACTCCTGCGCAGCCCTGGAAGCGGCGGCCTCGGCCATGGCCACGAGGACGGAGATCTCCGCGTACTCGTCGTAGGTGAGGTCTTCGCCGCGTGCCAGCCCGCCGTGCACGGCTTCCCGTGCTTGATCGGCGAGCGCGGACGCGGAGCGGGTCAGGACGGTGAGTTCGCCGTAGACGGTCAGCACCTGCGGGTCCTGGGGCGAGCCGTCCGGCCAGGCCGGGTGCCAGGGCGAGTGGCCCACCCGGCTGTACTCGCGGGCTTCGGCGAGCACTCCCTCAGCGATGCCGAGAAGGACCTGGACCGAGAGAAGCCGCCCGACCGGCGATGTCAGAGCAGCCAGGGGTGACAGAACGTCCTCGTCCGCGGACAGGGAGCCGAGTACGTCGTGGGAGGCGACCGGTACGGCGTCGAACTCCACGCTCCCGCCGGCCGCGAGCCGCTGGCCGAAGGTGTCGACGTCGCCGTCGATCCTCACGCCGTGCCGGGCGGAATGGACGACGACGGCGAGTGGTTCGCCGGTGTCGGCCAGCTCGGCTCGCACGGCGAGGTGGTCGGCGACCAGAATCCCGGTGGCGTAGCTCTGGCGACCGTCGAGCACATAGCCACCGGCCTTCCTGACCAGCGTCAGAGGCAGTTCCTGATGGGCGAAGCCACCACCCCAGCACCACTGCTCCGCCGCGGACTGCCGCTCGACCTGAGCGGCGAGGGCGGGCCCGGCGAAGAACCGGGCGCTCGACGACAGAAAGTAGTGACAGCCGAGCAGCTGACCGATCGCGCCGTCGGCGGCGGCGATCTCGCGGACGACCGCGTAGGCCGTGGGCCAGTCCGCGCCGCCTCCCCCGAGCTCGGCCGGTATGAGGAGGGTCAGCAGCCCCGCTTCACGCAGTCGGGCCACCTCGTCGAAGGGGGCCTTGCCCGCTTGCTCCCTGGTCACCGCGTCAGTGGCCAGGTCGTCAGCAGTTTCGCGGCCCACGCGCAGCCAGTGCGCGCGGCCGGGCCCGCTCCGGTCGGATTCCGGGGCGGGGCCGGACGGCGCAGTGGCAACGCCCATGGTGGTGGTCTCCTCAAGGACGGCGGCAAGGTGCGGTGTTGGTGCTCTCCTGCTGGTCGGGCACGTACGTGTAGCCCACGCGCCGTACGGTGACGATGCGGTGCCGGTGAGCCCTGCCCAGCTTGCGGCGCAGGCGCGCGATGTGGACGTCGACGGTGCGGCCGTCGCCGATGTGGTCGTAGCCCCAGATGTCGACCATCAGTTGTTCGCGCGAGTGCACCTGGTGAGGATGCCGAACGAGATGGGCCAGCAGCCCGAACTCCAGGTAAGTGAGATCGAGTTCGCGTCCGTTCAGTTCTGCGACATGTCGCGCGGGATCGATGCGGACGGCACCGCCTCCCGTCTGCTGCACGGGAGACGCGTCCGTATAGGTGACCGGTCGGATCTCCGGTCGCGTCACGTTCTTCGCGAAGATCTGGGCGGGATCGGTGCCCTCGGGGACGAGCACGAGGTAGCCGATGAGGGGAGAGGAACCGTTTCCCTCGTCGCCGAACCGCCAGGTGTCGCCCACGAGGCGGAGATGGCGCATGTCGGGGAGTGGCGAACCCGATGGAGTGGCCTGGGCCGGAAGTGCCGTGGTCATGGCGGTCGTCCTTCAGGAGTACGTCGCGCCATCAGGCGCACTGGTGGGTTTGCCGATCACCTGTGATGAGAGAAGGAGCGGAGCGGCACGCGCAACGTGTGAGCGGCGTGCCCTACACGCGACAGCAGGCGGCGCTGACGACGTGACCAAAGTCGACATGCCGACGACGAACGAGTCGCTGCTGTGTGTGGGCCATGTGCATCATCCTGCGCACCGCTGGGCGGGCCGTCAATGCTTTCCTAGTGAATCGATGGGAAATGTAGGGAACGCAACACGGCGGGGATCGTTGAGCGGCTGGTGCCGGACGAGTTGGGTTGCCCACTGCTTCGTTCGGCCCGTCGGGGGCGACGGCTCATCGGCGTTTCTCCGAGTGGACGAAGGCTCCTGGCTCGCCGGCTGCCGCCGTCGCCACCGACGCTACGAGCGTCTCCACGTGATCGTCCGACATCGGGTAATCACCGCTGGTCGAGAGGAACCCACGCTCGCCGAGGCCAATGAGGGCCCGCTGCACAGTCATGGCAGGAGACCTCGTACTCCACGTTCGTGAACCCCCGCGCCACGACTTCACTCCAGCCGACGACGCCCTCGAAGCTCAGTCCGTCTTCCAAAAGGTAGACATACTCGCCGCGATCGGCAGCCGTTCGAAGACGCTCTTTCGCGAGCGACTACAAGGTCGCCATCTCGGCCGCGCGCTTCACGCGGACATCGCCCGCCTCATGCGGCTCGGCGGCACCCGCCATGATCGCGCTCGCCGATATCAGCGCGCTCACCGCCTGATCCCGGCCGTCCGTGGATGCCGGCCGGGGGGCAAGTGCGTTTCACTCTGGAGGGGCCCGTCTCTCTCGTGCCCGACGGTCAGCGGTAGTACCCCTCGAACACGGCTCGCACCTCGTCGAGCAGCGCGGGGCCGTCCTTCGGCACGGGCGGTCGTCGGCTGCCTGGCCTGATGTCCAGGAGCTGTTCGCTCGACAGCGCGAACACCACCCGCCGCAGCCCCGCCCATTGGATGACCGCCTCGCACATCCCACACGGCTCGCAACTTGTGTACATCGTGGTGCCCGCCGCCGTGTCCGCGTCCAGCTCCCGCGCGGCCCACCTCGCCAGCTTCAGTTCCGGGTGCGCGGTGACGTCGTTGTCGGTGCGGGTCGTGTTGTGTTCCTCGGCCAGGACCGTCCCGTCCGGTCCCGCCAGCAGCGATCCGAACGGCGGGTTGCCGTTCGCTCGTGCCTTGGCCGCGAGCTCGATGGCCTGACGGAGGAGGACTTGGTCTTCTGGTGTGGTCATGACTGCTCCATTCTGGTGCCGGGCGCATGGAAGTGCGCGGCCACGGTGGCGAGGGCCTGCCAGGCCGCCTGCGGGTGGTGGGTCTCGCGGGGGTCGCCGTTGTACGTGTCGAGGACGACGGTCTCGGCGCCCAGCAGCCGCAGTTGGTCGAGGTCGTCCATGATCTGGTCGATGGTGCCCTCACCGGCGAGCCGGTCAGGTCCGCTGACCGGCTCCTTGGTGGGTTTGAGGGCGATCCGGGGGGCCAGGGCGGGGACGGGGAGGTGTTGCTCGTCCGCGTACGCCTTCAGTCTGACCGCGGCTTCGCGCAACCACGGCGAGGTGGGGCGCAGCGGGTGCCATGCGTCTCCGAGGCGTACGGCCCGGCGTAGTCCCGCGTCGCTGTTGCCGCCGACCCACACCGGGATCTCGCGGTCTCCGTATGAGGCGGTGTCTTTCCAGGCGGCCCGCATGTCCCGCAGGTGGTCGTCGGTCAGCCGTCCGCGCTGCTCGAACGGGATGCCGAGGGCGGCGAACTCCTGCCGTGCCCAGCCCACTCCCACGCCGAGGACCAGCCGGCCCCCGCTCAGTTCGTCCAGGTTGGCCGCCATCCGTGCGGTGAGCAGCGGGTGCCGGTAGGGAGCGATGAGGACCGTCGTGCCGAGCCGGATACGAGTGGTGAGGCCGGCGAGCCAGGACAAGGTGGTGAACGGCTCGTAGAAGGGTGCGGGATAGCGCTCGGCGACGTCGGGCGTGATGGCTACGTGGTCCGAGATCATCAGTAGGTCGAAGCCCAGGCCTTCCACGGTCCGAGCCCAGTTTCGCAGGACTCCCGGGTCGGTTCCGGGGCCGAAGTTGAGGACGTTGACGCCGATCTTCATGATGCCGAGCCTAGCCAGGCCGGAAGGGCCGACAGAAGGGATTCCTGCCTGTACTGGCGCGGTTCCTCCGTGGATCTACCGGTAATCTGGCCGGATGACCGAGAGTCTTGACGCGACGGACTGGGCGATCCTGGATGAAGTCCAGCGGGACGGACGGATCGCGTTCACGGAGCTGGCGCGGCGGGTGAACCTGAGCACCTCGGCGACGACGGAGCGGGTGCGACGCCTTGAGGCGGCCGGGGTGATCACGAGGTACCGGGCGGAGGTGGACCTGGAGCGGACCGGGTACCCGGTGATGGCGGTGGTCCGGCTCAAGTACCCGGGGCCGGGGACCCGGCATGAGCCGCTGCGCCGGCTGCTCGGGGAGCGCCCGGAGATCCTGGAGTGCCTGCGCACCACCGGAGACGACTGCTACGTCATGAAGGTGGCGACCACATCGATGGCACACCTGGAGGAGATCGTCGACGAGCTGGCCGAGTTCGGCAGCACTACCACCAACCTCGTCCTCAGCCGGACGCTCCCGCTCCGCGGTCCGCGAGCCCCTCGGCCAGCCAGCCGGCGTCGGTGAAGACGGCGACGAGTTCGTCTCGGCCCTCGGTGAAGTGGGCCCAGCTGTCGTAGTGGACGGGGGGCCACCCGGCGGGCGCCGAGTGCTTTGGCGGCGTCGGCGGCCTGCGCGCTGTCGAGGACGATCAGCGCGCCGCCGAAGAGCAGGGGAAAGCAGGGGCCCCGGCGAACAGGATGGCGGTGTCCACCGTGCCGAAGCGTTCGGCGATCTCCTTGACCAGGTCGAGCGTTGCGTTGTCGCCGCTGACGTAGACCTTGAGCAGGCCCTCCCGGTCAGAACGAAACCGACGACCTGGCCGGTGATCGGCTCGAGCTCCTCACGGGTCCCGGGGCCATGGCGCGCCTCCCGCGCCGTTGCCGACAAAGCATCATGAGTGGCACCGTATTGGAATGGTCGACAGATACTCGCGAGGGTAAGAGCGCGCCGCTCGCAGAATGTTCTGGTTCGGGATCGCACTCTTCCTCACAGGGTGTGCCGCGCTCACTGCTGCGAGGACGGGTTGGGCGACCGAGTGGGAGTGTGACCCGACCTGTCGGCCCACAGTGAGTACGGCACGGCAGACCATCAAAACGCTGGGCCTGGCGGCCGCCTGCTCAGGGCCGCTCCTTACGGCTGCGGCGTATCTGATGGCCGCTCTCCGCCGGCCATCGTCTCCGCCCGCGTCCGGGAGCACGGACGGTCGCTCCAGCAGCTCTGGACCTGAGCAGCACTAGTTAGGGCCTGTCTTCAGCCGCGATCAAGCAGTCGGGTGGTTGCCGTCACGGACGGCAGCCACCCGACCTTCACCCTCCTGCAACTGGGTCGGAGCTTGTGCGGATCCGGCTGCGGCCATACTTCACGAGCGCGTGAAAAGCGGCTTTGGGCTCCCAGGGCAGGCTCGGGTACGCGATTCCGGTGCGGCCGCCGTCGAGGACCTTGACCACGCCGAAGGACGCTTTGTCGAAGTCACGGTCGTCGTCGGCGCCCGCGTGCGGGAGGTCGTAGCGGGCGAAGGTGTTGACAAAGGCCGCGTCGATGGCGGACTCGTCGAGGGCGTCTATGAGTTCACGCAGGTAGTCGGCTTGTTCCTGTTCATCACGGGCCACGGGGCTGGTGAACCGCACCGGACGGGCGCGGTCGTCCCACGCGACGACGGCGTCTCCCCGGCCGCCGGCATCGGCGGCCCCTCGGTAGGTGGTACAGCCGAACTCCGTGACGGCGGCCGGCTTGCCGTGTGCGGTCAATGCCCGCAAACCCTCGGCGAGCCGGTCGGCGGTCTGCGCGTCTCGGTAGCCGGCGTCGGTGGCAACTATGTCGAACGGCGCCCAGTCCACACCCTCGAACGGAAGTGAGGCGTACCCGAACCGGGCGCGCACCGCAGCGACCGCCTTGCCGAGGAAAGCGTTGGCCTGGGCGGGGAGCCCGGGCAGTGCGGCCCGTGATTGCTGCGGGTTGGCGAGGACGGCGGCGCGTTCCTCATAGGTGTCGCCGGGGAGCATACCGATGGTGAAGAGGGAGATCTCCGAGCCGGTAAGGAAGACGACCTCAGCGCCTTCACGGCGCAGAGAGGACGGCCGGTGGCACAAGCCGGGAAGGAACTGCGGCAGACATCGGCGACGCGGCGACGCGGGGCCGAACTGGAGGAGGCCATCCTGCAAGCGGCTGCCGAGGTGCTGAAGGAGTCCGGCGCACCGGCCCTGACGATGGACGAGGTGGCCCGGCGGGCCGGGACGAACAAAAACACGCTGTACCGGCGCTGGCCCAACCGCGTCGCGCTCGGCGTCGCGGCGTACCGCCGGCTGGCCGCGACTGAGACTGTGCTGCCGGACACCGGCTCGCTGCGCGGCGACACCCTGGAGATGCTGCGGCGCGCGAACAGCACCTGGTCATCACCGTACGGGGAGATCCTGCGCGGCCTGATCGCGGCGGCCGGCAGCACTCCGGAGCTCCTGGCCGAACTGCGCGACCCGGCGGCGGAGAGCGCGCACGAGGCAGCCTGGCTGACCATGCTCGGCCGGGCGGCCGCCCGCGGAGACGCCGCGCCCGAGGCACTGCACCCGCGAGTCGCGTACGCGCCCATGGCGCTGCTGCGCAACGAGTACGTGATGCTCGGAGTCCCAACCGTGCCCGACGCCGTCCTCGCCGAGATCGTCGACGAGGTCTTCCTGCCCCTGGTCCATGGACGGGGCCCCCACGGCGGCACATCAGCCTTCCACGGCCCGCACCAGTCGTGATCACGTAGTGGGGCGGAGGCTGCGAAGCCAGATCTTCGCCCCGGGCAGGTGGAGCCCGGCAAGGTAGCTCTCGGGTGTCTTGCCGTAGCGCGTGGCCAGACCGCGCCACGCCTTGGGCGACCGACGGGGCCGCGGACCTTGATCTCGTCCAGGACCGGGATGAAGTGGGGGCTGTCGGCCGCCTGCCTCTCGGTCAGGACGAAGGAGAGAGCGGGCGGCAGTGGATATCGGAGGCGAGGTGGACCTTGCTGGTCAGGCCGCCGCGCGAGCGTCCCAACCGGACTGCCGTGAGGCGGACGTGCAGGACGGGCAGGCCGTCGTACTCGGTGTACGGGCCTGCGGCGCCGCGATCCTCGGTCGTCATCCAGTTCTCGTCTCCAACGTGCGGTCGGGCGGTACTCCGACATGGTGGCCCCTGCTGACGGCCGCGCGGCGGCCTCGCCCGCACACGCGGAGGGCGGTCAAGCTGGACCAAGACCTTCACCGACCCCCGCCTCATAGCCCAACCGGGGCCCGGGGCGGCGCGGACGGCATGTCGCGGGCCCGCCTGGCACAGCGCCACTTACTGTCTCCCGCACGGGCCGGGCCCGCGGGCGGCCGGGGCTTTTCGCTGCCGCGCGAGGGCGACGTCGACGGCCGCCGTCCCGAGGGCAGCCATGCCACTCATGACGAAGCGATGGGGAATGGTATGCCGGACGTACAGCGGCCTCGACGGAACGGCGTGGCCTGGCTGATCTGCGGCCCACGCACCAAATGGCTGGTCGTGGCCCTGTGGCTGATCGTCTTCGTCGTCGCGGCGCCCCTCGCCCAGAAGCTCACCGGCGCACAGGACAACGACGCCACCTCCTGGCTGCCGAGCAGCGCCGAGTCCACCCAGGTACTGGAGACCTCGAAGGGTTTCCGACCCGAGATCATCACGGCGATCGTCGTGTACGCCCGTGAGGACGGGCTGACCACGAAGGACCGCGCACAGATCGCCGCGGACACCCTGCAGCTGAAGACGCTGCGGGCGGACGGCGTCAGAGGCTGGGAGACCCGGGGCCCTGTCTACAACAGGACCATCCCGCCCCAGGCGGCCCAGGTCTTCGTTCCCGTCACCATGGACGAGGACGGGTGGGAGCGCATCGGGCCCGCCGTCGACTCCATCCGGGACGTCGTGGGCACCGGCGGCAACGGCCTCGCCGTCCACATCACCGGGCCCGGCGGTGTCACGGCCGACTCCGCCGACGCCTTCGAGGGCATCGACTCGACCCTGCTGTTCGCCGCGCTCGGCGTAGTGGTCGTGATGCTCCTGATCACCTACCGCAGCCCGACCCTGCTCATCCTGCCGGTGCTCGCGGCCGTCGCCGCGCTCTTCAGCGCGCAGGCCGTCATCTATCTGCTCGCGACGCACACCGGTCTGACCGTCAACGGCCAGAGCGCCGGCATCCTCACCGTGCTCGTCTTCGGCGCGGGCACCGACTACGCCCTGCTCCTGGTGGCCCGCTACCGCGAGGAGTTGCGCCGACACGAGAACCGTCACGAGGCCATGGCCCGGGCGCTGCACCGCGCCGGCCCCGCCATCCTGGCGAGCAGCGGGACCGTGGTGCTCGGCATGCTCGTCCTGCTGACCGCCGAGATGAACTCCACGAAGGGCCTGGGCCCCGTCGCCGCGATCGGCGTGGCCGTGGCCCTGGTCGCCATGATCACCCTCCTCCCGGCCCTTCTGGTCATCTTCGACCGCAGGGTTTTCTGGCCGGCCGTCCCCCACTTCGGTTCCGCCGAGCCCACCGAGCACGGCGTCTGGGCGCGGATGGGGGCGCGGATCGCGCACCGTCCCCGCGCGATCTGGGTGGCCACGGCGCTGGTGCTCGCCGCCCTGTCCCTGGGGCTGACGCAACTGCGTGCCGCGGGGCTGAGCAACGCCGACTCCTTCACCGACAAGCCGGACTCGATCGTCGGCCAGGAGGTCCAGGACCGCTACTTCCCGGCTGGAAGCGGCAACCCGCTAGTGATCATCGCCGACGCGGACCGCAACGCCCAGGTGCGCAGGGCGGTCGCGTCGACCCAGGGCGTGGTGCCCGGATCCATCGGCGTACCTCTCGGCTCGAAGCCGGTGCACGACGGTCAGGTGCTCTTCGAGGCGACGATGACCGACCCCGCGGACAGCGAGGCGGCCAAGGACACCGTGGAGCGCGTCCGGGACGCCGTGCATGCGGTGCCGGGCGCCGACGCGCAGGTGGGCGGTGGCACGGCGGCCCTGCTGGACATGGACACCGCCACGCGGCACGACAACATCCTGATCATCCCTCTGGTGCTGCTGGTGGTGCTGTGCGTCCTCGCACTGGTGCTGCGCGCGGTGGTGGCTCCCCTGCTGCTGATCGCGACGGTTGTGCTGTCCTTCGCCGCCGCGCTCGGCATCAGCGCGCTCTTCTTCCGGTACGTCTTCGACTACGCGGGCGAGTCGACGGACTTCCCGCTGTTCGTGTTCGTGTTCCTGGTGGCACTCGGGATCGACTACAACATCTTCCTCTCCACCCGTATCCGCGAGGAAGCCTTCCACCAGGGCACACGGGCCGGAGTGGTGACCGGTCTCGCGGCCACCGGGGCGGTGATCACCTCGGCGGGGCTCGTCCTGGCGGGCACCTTCGCGGCGCTCGGAACCCTGCCGATCGTGGGTCTCGCGGAGATCGGCTTCGCGGTGGCGCTTGGCGTGCTGCTGGACACCTTCGTCGTGCGGTCCATCCTCGTCACGTCCCTGTTCCTGGACATCGGTCCGAAGGTCTGGTGGCCGCACCGGCTCGCCCGCGAGGACGGCGCCGCGACGGCGAGGCCAGCGGCGTCGGCCACGGATTCCTAGTTCGCCGTCGCCCCTTGCGCCCGTAGGCCCCAGAGGATTCGCAGAGTGCCCGACGTCACCGACCCGTTCGTTGATCTCGTCCGGCGGCACAACGAGCCGGTGGTCGTACAGACGATCCGGTCGAAGTTCGCCGCAGTGATCGCCTACGTCGGTGGCCCTCATGCTGAGCAGCGAACCGGCTCCGCTCACCGCGTCGCCGCTGACCGCGCTGCTCGTCGTGCAGGACACCCTCTATTCCACGCTCACCACGAGCATGCGCAGGGTGGGCCACGTCTATCGCGAAGCGGTACACCACCGCGCCGGCGTCCGGAGGGCGAGCAGCCGCGTCGTCTCACCGGTAGGGCTGCCCCCTGCGGGGAAGTAGCCGGACGTTGCGGGGGCCGAGGCACGACTTGACGAGGCTGGCGTCGCCGTGTGGCTGGCCGATTGGAAGGTCAAGATCCCCGGGGCTTGGACGCCCCGGCGGGTGATGGCACTGGTCAACGGTCAGATGGCCGGCCGGATCGACTTCCTGGTCCATCCCGACGGGCAGGCCGCGTCTGTGTGGGGGCTGGAGGTGGAGCCGGAGTTCCAGCGCCGGAACTTCGCCTCGGTGATGATGGACGCGCTGAATTCAGCGCATCCGACGGCGTGGATCGATCACGGCGGCCGGCAGCCGGACGGCGTTCGGTGGTGGGACCGGTACACCGATCCCGCGCCGGAGCGGAACGTTCATAATCGACCCCCGGGGGAGTGGGCGCCGTACTTCGACGCCCTCCAGGTGGCCGCGCAGCGTAGGAAGAACGCGTACCAGAACGAACGCTTCGGCCTGGACGGGCACCGGGCGGCTGAGTATCGGTACGGGGAACGGCTGGAGCAGGAGGCGTTGGAATGGGCGCCTGCCTTCCGTGAGGCCGCCGCGCAGGGGCCCGACCCGGCCGTACAGGAACTGCACGGCGGGCTCCGGGTGGTGCTGCCGCCGCGGCTGCATCGGCTGGTACACGACGGGCGGCGCGACTGCGGTGAGCGGGCCGAGATGCTGCTCGAGCAGATTGGGCACTGCGCCCTTCCGTACGACGCTGGCTGGAACACCACGCAGCACGCTGCGTTCGAGGACATGGCTCAGGAGGAGGTACGCGATCCGGCCCTCGGGAAAGAGGTCACACACCTCGCGTTCCGGGTGTGGCTGCTATCCGGGCAGGACATTCCGCGGCACGACCTGCCCGGATGACCTGGCTGACATACCTTGACTCGCCGGGCATCGAGGTGGAGCTGACGAGCATGTCCTGGCGGTCCCCTCAGACGCCGTGGGTCACGCACAGGGCGGACTTCACCCCGCCGATCGGCGCCGCCATCGAGCCTGAGCGCTGGAGCAACTCCAGCCTGCGGTACACCGCTCGTTTCGACGAGTAATTGTCAAATCCTGTGGATCGGCTGAGCTCGTTCATGCCGCGAGGGTCTCGGGACGCTCGATAAGGTGGCCGCGTTCGAACCGGGCGCCGGCGCGGACCAGGGCGACGAGGTGGGGTGCGTTCACGACCGGGATGTCGTCGAGGGAATCGACCATGGCGTACACCTCGGCGGCCGTGACGAGGTTCGGCACCGGAGTGTTGTCGAGTTCGGCTTGCGCCGCCGCTCGAACCGCCTCGGCCTCGTTGATCACGTCGACCAGTGCTGCCGGGTCGATCCCCGCAGCGATCGCCGCTTGGAACCACCGGAGCTTGGCTTGAGCTTCGTCCCGTCGCTGCCGCGCCTGGTCATGGTCGCCGGTCTCCCGTGCACCACCCTGCGACTCGACCAGCGCCTGAACGGTCCGATCAAGGTTCTCCGGCGCGAACGCCGTCCCGATCCACGTGTTCAGCGCGTCCACCAACGGGTCCGCCGACGCGCGGGGAGCGCACCCGCACAGCGCCGCTGGCGACGGAGTCGATGACCTGTTGGACCGAGCCGGCGGCGATGATGTGACCGCGGCCGATCGCGAGGAGCTGGTCGGCGGTCTGGGACATCTCGCTCATCAGGTGCGAGGACAGGAACACGGTCCGTCCCTCGGCGGCCAGGTCGCGCACCAGCTGGCGAACCCACTGCACGCCCTCGGGGTCGAGCCCGTTGACCGGCTCGTCGAGGATGAGCGTTCGGGGGTCACCCAAGAGTGCGGCGGCGATGCCCAGGCGTTGGCTCATGCCGGGGGAGAACCCGCCGACGCGCTTGGTCGCGGCCCCCGCCAGGCCGGTCATCTCGATGACCTCGCTGACGCGGGAGGTCTTGATGTTGTGGGTGGCGGCCATCGTGCGCAGGTGCGAGCGGGTGCTGCGGCCGGGGTGCACGGCCTTGGCGTCGAGCAGGGCGCTGACCTCCCGCAGCGGGGAACGGTGCTGCCCGTAGGGCTTGCCGTTGACCGTGACGGTGCCCGAAGTCGGCCGGTCCAGTCCCGTGATCAACCGCATGGTCGTGGACTCGCCGGCACCGTTGGGACCGAGGAACCCGGTGACGGTGCCGGGCGCGATGGTGAAGCTGAGGGTGTGCACGGCGGTCTTGTCGCCGTAGCGCATGGTGAGCTGGTGTGCCTGGATCATGACCGGGGACCTACTGGGTGTTCGGTGGGGACTGGCGGACCTGATACGTCGGCTCGTCGTGGCGGGTGCCAGTGACGTTGCCGCGCTTGGGGTCGGTGTCGACGATGCGGTGGGCCTGTGTGCGCGTCCGATGACCTGACCTGCCGGTAGGGGCCTTGGAAGGCCCCTACGCGACGTCCCAGTGGTAGTTGGTGTCCCACCGCCAGGAGGCCCACACCGCGGCACCGAGGCAGATGGCTCCGAACAGGACGGGGACTGCTCTTGGGTTCACGCTTGCTGCTGGGCGCGAACGGTTTCACGGTCCGGGCTGGTCGCCATGGTCGCCGACGGTGTGGTGCGGGGCCAGGTCCAGGCGTACCGCAGGATGAGGGCGAGAACGATCACTTCCAGTGCGACGCCAAGGCCGTAGAAGTACGTCCAGGACTCGCCCACCGCGTTGAATGCCACGAAGGGGACCTGTACCGAGGCCACGATGAGGTTCGTGATGCGGTTCGCCCGGGCGGGCAGCGTCATCGACAGCACGACCATGAGGATCGGGATCGCCATGAGCGCGAGGAAGGCGGTCAACAACGTCTGGCTGATGTCGAACTCCCAGACGACGCCAACCTCGATGTCATCGATGACGCCGGGCTTGAAGAAGGCGAGAATGTCCACGTAGACGTACAGGAACATGAAGCTTGTCCACGCCGCGGCGAGCTTGGCTCTCACCGGGATCCGCGGGTCTTCCAGTGCGGTGGCGGTGGGTTGACGTGTTCTCATCGTAGGCTCCGTTGTTGTGGTGAGAATCGGTAGGTCCACGATCGCCGAGCCCGGCGGCGGGCACATCAGCGTCGAGGCCGGACCCGCCTCGGCCGTTGGGAGGAGCGGCTTCTCGTTCTTTCGGTCGGTCCCCGACGCCTCGGCGGTCCCTAGGCTGGGTGTGTGACTACCAACGCCCTGAGCTCGCTGTGGGCCGAGCCCCGCGCCACGGACGCTCCCGAACGGGTGTCGCGCGACTGGGTGCTGGTCGGGGTGTTGATGGTGACGGCGCTGCTCGAGGGAGTCCTCCGGGACGACGTCGCCTGGCGGCCGTTCGCGACGATCGTGGCGGTCGGACTTGCGCCGGTGCTGCTGTGGCGGCGTACCCACCCGTTGGCCTGTGTCGTGGTGGCCTTCGGCACCGTGATGGCGTTGGGACTGGCCAGCCTGCTGGGCGGGGCCCCGAGCGTGGGCCTCGACACGATGATCTACATCCTGGTGCTCGTCTACGCGCTGGCCCGCTGGGGCTCAGGGCGCGAGATCGTGATCGGCCTGGCGGTGGTGGCGGTCGCTGCGGGAATCGGTACGGTCGCTGACTACACCGGGCCGGCCGACGTCATCGGCGGGTTCGCCATCCTGGCGGCGGCGGCGGACGGAGCGGCGTTCCGCTACCGCGCCGAGAGCTGGCGCCGGGCGTTGGACCAGAGCCGCAGCGAGGAGCGGGTCGGCCTCGCGCGCGAGCTGCACGACATGGTCGCCCACCACGTCTCGGCGATCGCTGTGCAGGCGCAGGCGGGCCGGGCGATGGCCGGGCAGCGACCTGAAGCGGCGCTCGAGGCGCTGGCGGTCATCGAAGGGGAAGCGTCGCGGACACTCGCGGAGATGCGGGCGATGGTCCGGGTGCTGCGCGACGGAGCGCCGGCGGAGTACGCCCCCCAGCCCGGCATTGCCGACCTGGTGTCCCTCGCCCGACGCGCCCCGGTCCCGGTCGTCGACGTAGAGTTGCCAGATGACCTGGACGAACTTCCGCCCCAGGTCGACGCGGCGGTCTACCGGCTGGCGCAAGAGGCGCTGACCAACGCCCTGCGGCACGCCCGCAACGCCTCGCGTGTGGAGATCCGGGTCGTCGGGGGCGCGGGAAGGCTGCGACTACGCGTGACCGACGACGGACAGATCGACCCGGCACGGTCGGTGAACCACGGCTTCGGGCTGCTGGGGATGACCGAGCGCGTGCAGCTGCTCGGCGGCACGCTGCGTGCCGGGCCGGCGCCCGAGGGCGGGTGGACGGTCGACGCCGAACTGCCGACGAAAGTACGCCGATGACGGTGCGCGTGCTGGTGGCCGACGACCAAGATCTGGTGCGCACCGGCCTGTCGATGATCCTTGACGCGCAGCCCGACATCGAGGTCGTCGGCCAGGCCGCCGACGGCCACGCCGCCGTCGAGCTGGCGCATCGGCTCCGCCCCGACGTGTGCCTGGTCGACATCCAGATGCCCGGGCTTGACGGCATCGAGGTGACCGAGCTCCTCGCAGGGCGGGGCGTACCGGACCCGATCGCGGTAGTGGTGATCACGACATTCGACCTCGACGAGTACGTCCAGGGCGCGCTCCGGGCCGGCGCCCGAGGCTTTCTGCTCAAAGACGCCGGGCCGGCGCTGCTCGTCCAGGCCGTCCATGCCGCCGCCGTCGGCGATGCCCTGATCGCGCCGAACATCACCCGGCGGCTGCTAGCCACCCTCGCCGCCAGGGAACCGTCGAGCCGACGGACCCAACCGATCGAGCCGCTCACCGAACGCGAGGAGGAGGTACTGACGCTGGTCGCCCGTGGCCGCACGAACGCCGAGATCGCCGCCGAGCTATTCATCGGCTTGACGACCGCCAAGACCCACGTCGCCAGCCTGCTGACCAAAATCGGCGCCCGAAACAGGGTCGAGATCGCGATGTGGGCGTACGACACCGGCCGGGTCGGGAACTGAACCGAACCTGACGAGCATGCACGACGACTGGTTCCCGGCCGGGTGGCTGCAGGGCGGCGGCCTGCGCTTGACAGTCGTCCTTGGTATCGGCAGTGAGCTCAGGCGACGCACCTAGAGTCGACCAGCCACTGATCTGATGATCGGCGTTCCGCCGAAAGTGAGGAGTAATTGTCAAATCCTGTGGATCGGTTGAGTTCGTTCATGCCGCGAGGGTCTCGGGACGCTCGATAAGGTGGCCGCGCTCGAACCGGGCGCCGGCGCGGACCAGGGCGACGAGGTGGGGTGCGTTCACGGCCCGCCAGCGGGCCTGGGCGGACTCGACGAGCTTGAAGACCATCGCCAGGGCAGCCGCGCGGGAGCCCGCGCCCTTGGTGACCTTCGTCCGCAGCCGGACGGTCGCGAAGGTCGACTCGATCGGGTTCGTGGTCCGCAGGTGGATCCAGTGCTTGGCGGGGAAGTCGTAGAAGGCCAGCAGCTCGGCCTGGTCGTCGACGATCTTCCTGACCGCCCTGGGGAACTTCGCCCCGTACTGCCTGGCGAGCACGCTCACCGCGGCCTCGGCGTGCTCGCGGTCCTCGGCGTTGTAGATGTCCTGCAGGGCCTTCTTCGCGGCCGGCTGGGCGGACTTCGGGAGGCTGTCGAGGGCGTTGGCGGTTTTGTGCACCCAGCACCTCTGGTGGCGGGTTTCGGGGAAGACCTCGCTGAGCGCGTTCCAGAAGCCCAGCGCGCCGTCACCGACGGCGAGGACGGGGGCGCGCATGCCCCGGCGGGCGCAGTCCCGCAGCAGGCCGGCCCAGGACTCGGTCGATTCGCGGTAGCCGTCGCTCATCGCGATCAGTTCCTTGGTGCCGTCGGCCCGCACGCCCATCAGCACCAGGACGGACGCCTTGGTCTGGTCGAGGCGTATGCGCAGGTGGATGCCGTCGGCCCACACGTAGACGTAGTCGGTGGTGGACAGGTCGCGCTCGCTGAAGGCGGCGTGGTCGGCCTGCCACTGTTGCGTGAGCCGGGTGACGGTGGCCGGGGACAGGCCGGCGGAGGAGCCGAGGAACTGCTCCAGTGCGGGCACGAAGTCACCCGAGGACAGGCCGTGCAGGTAGAGCAGCGGCAGCACCTCGCTGATCTTCGGTGACTTGCGGCACCAGGGCGGCAGGATCGCCGAGGAGAATCGCCTGCGCTCCCCGGTGACTTCGTCGACGCGGCGGTCGTTGACGCGTGGGGCCCTGACCTCGACCACGCCGGCGGATGTGGTGACCTTCCGCGGCTGGTGGTGGCCGTTGCGGACCACCATGCGGTGCCCCTTCTCGTCCCGCTGACCGGCCAACTCGGCTATGTAGGCGTTGACCTCGGCCTCCAGCGCGGCGGCCAGCATCCGCCGCGCGCCCTCCCGGACGATCTCGTCGATCAGGGAGCCGTTTGGCGTGGTGCCGTCGGCGTTGACTACCGTGAGCACGGGCGTGCCTTCCCGACCGACGGTGCAACGTAGGCCTACTCGATGACCATCAATCGATCACTCGGGAAGGTACGCCTCCCGAGCCCGATCCACAGGTCTTGAGCATTGCTCCGTTTCGACGAGGGTGGCGAACTGCTGCCTGGCCAGGGCCCACGGCGGGCCGACGCCGGTCACCCGTACGCCGGGCGCGAGGCGGAGATCGCGGCGCTGGCCGCCAGGCTCACACATTCGATTCACAGGCGTACGCCCAGGCACTGCCACCGCCGACCATGCGTGAGGTGTCCGAGGTTCTGCCGGCACACCAGCAGAACCCCCCCGCAGCAGCAAAGCCCCTCATGGCAGCAGAGCCCCCGCCAGCGATAACCCTTGGAACTCCTATCGCGATGCCTCGTATCGGGCCGAGCACTGCAGTGCGTGCATGATGTCGGCAGTCGAAGCGAGTGGGGAGCGGGGATGGTCGAGGGCAGCAAGGTGGATCTCGTTCACCTGGCCGATGGGCAGAGCAGTCTCACGGTTCATGTCCTGCCGGGGGACATTTGGAAGTGTGTCTGGCGCCGGACGATTTGGACAGCCGGTCCCAGGTTCTAAGCGCGCTCGCCGCAGGTCGGAGCGCCGCGTGGATGGACGACGGACGGAATGCCGAGATCCGATTCGAATCGTCCGGGCAGGATGGGGTTGCGGAGGTTGTGGTGGAGGACGTGGCCGATCGGGGACATCGGTCCGCGTCCCGCTATGTGTAGCCGACGGATGGACCGATGAGCACGATGAAGGGCTCAAGCACGGCCGAGCGTCCTGGCCTCAGGAGGCCGTGGAGACTTCCCCTGGCGCCTACGAGTGGCGGCGCTGAACTGCCGTCAGCCCCCGCCAGCAGATGAGCGCGCAGGCCAGGGCCGGTCGAACAGGCGCCTCCTAGAGATCTGTAGGGTCTCGCCGCTCGTGCCCGTCGATCTTGCGTGACCTGGGCGTTCTTGGCTGTCTCACGGCCTTGTCACCCGTGATTCGTCTCAAACCCGTGGCATTTCCTGGCGAGGGCGAGGGCGAGGGCGAGGGCGAGGGCGAGATCAGGCGGCTTGCCCAAGTCGGCCGAGTACACCACGCTGAGCCTCAAGCACGAGGACTACCAACAAGACCAGATCGCGCACCGATGAGTTTCCCGCGCCGCGCTGGTCTATACGTCCCACACCCACGGACGGAAGGCTGGGCCATGCGGAAACTGATCTACGGCATGAACCTGACCCTGGACGGCTACATCGCCGCGGCCGGCGACGACATCGGCTGGAGCGGACCGCCGAACCACGAGCTGTTCCAGTGGTGGCTCGACCACGAGCAGGCGAGCGGCCTGTCGCTGTATGGGCGCAAGCTGTGGGAGACGATGAGCTCCTACTGGCCGACCGGCGACCAGCAGCCCAACGCCACCCCGGCGGAGATCGAGTTCGCGCGGAACTGGCGGGACACGCCGAAGGTGGTGTTCTCCTCGACGATCGACAAGGTCGACTGGAACACCCGCCTGGTCACCGGCGACGCGATCGCCGAGATCACCCGGCTCAAGGCCGAGGACGGCGGCCTAATGAACATCGGCGGCGCAACGCTCGCCGGGGCGGCCATGCGCGCCGGGCTGATCGACGAGTACGCGATCGCCGCCCATCCGGTCCTGGTAGGCAGCGGCACGCCGTTCTTCACCGCGCTGGACAGCTGGGTGAACCTGAACCTGGTGGAGACGCGGACGTTCCCCGGCGGCGTGGTCCTGACCAGGTACGAGACGAGGCGCTGAGCAGCAGCACCCACGCGCTAGTCTCACGGCGATGTCGTATACGACACCGGTACGACACGGCCCGTGAGATTACGATGTAGGGTCTCGCGCTTCGCTGCATACATCGAGGCTGTGACTTGCGACTTCTCGCGGTGTCTCATGCTGCTTCATCTGCGGTTATCTCGGCTCTCGGTGCACCCCCGCCAGGTTTACTCCTGCCGCTCCGGATGGGCAGATCGTCGGCTGTGTGTGCCGGACGGCGGGACGCGCAGAGGTCGTTCTGCCGTCGGATGTTCGACCGCATCGCGCTGCGCGCGGGGGCATCGCCCCGGTCCACGCCCGCATTCCCGAACTTCTGCCGGATGTGCTCTCCGGGGCCCTCGATCCGGGGCCCGTCTTCGACCGTGCCGTCCCCCTGGCCGAGGCGCCGGACGGCTAGCGGGCGATGGACGACCGGTCGGTGCTGAAGGTGCGCATTACCTTCTGAGCGCGTGGGGTCGGCGGCACGGGTGGGGTTCTCCTGTGCCGGGTGGTGCCCTCGTGATGTCAGGTGGCGCGCTTCACGTGGCGGACCAGCCACATCAGCAGGGCGTCCAGGTCGGCGGCGGCCGAGAGGACCCGGTCGACCGCCTCGGGGGTGTGCAGCCACTCCTCGCAGCCGAGGGGACGGGCGGCGATCAGCGAACGGTGGCGCAGCAGGTTCGTACGGGAATGGTCCGTCGGATAGCCGCGCGGGGGGCGTTTCATCACGTCCCCGGAGATGTCGTAGCCCTTCTTCCGCACGTCCTCGACGATGGCGGACAGTTCGCGGCCGCTCCCCTCGGAGGCCACGGCTTTGCGGAACATGTCCACCTGGCCGGGATCGGGGTACCACCAGGCGCCCTGGATCCGCAGGCCGTCCAGGGAGAACCGGAGACCGATCTCGATCTTGCGGCCGAGCCGGATCACCGCACCCTGGTGCTGCCACCACCAGGAGTCGGTGCGGTAGTGCCAGACGGAGAAGTCCTCGTACCGGGGGTCGGTGTCCGCGACTTCGCTGAGCAGGGCGATCATCGGCTGCCGGACCAGGCGTTCGCGGTCCGCGCGGTAGCGCTGGCGGGTCGCGTGGGTCGGTTCGCCCTGGAGCTGCCACAACACGTCCATGGCTTGCTCCGGCCAGCCAGTGAACTGTCCGCGCATGCGCGCAGGATAGCTCACCCATACTCCGCGCGCGGAGAGTATGACCGCAGGAAGGCGTAACCCCAGACAAGGTGGGAGGTGCTGCGGCGGGGCTCGTCGGCCAGTTCGATGCGCCGTGCGCGGTGGCGAGTTCGTCGAGGAACTCGGAGGGTGCCGTCGATATGAAGCGGGCGGTCAGATTGTGCAGGGGAGTGGCCGCAGGCAGCCCAGACGGTTGAGCCGTCGGGGTGGGTGTCGGTCCGCTGGGGTGCGGGGCGGCTGGGTCAAGGCGGGCGGGGCAGAGTTTGTGCCCTTGCACGGCTAAAGACGGCTAACTGGCCGGGGCCGCGGGTGCTGTACCGCTCTGCGGGCTGCGTTTTGGGCGATGCCGGACGTTGCCCACCACAACTCCAGCTCGGCCCACGGCGCGGGTGGTTGCCTCGTCGCCACCGGTGATGCCGAGAACCGCCAGGCCGGACTCACGAATGTGCTGAGTATCGATCTTCATGCCGCTTCTTGCGCCGCCATCGCCACGCCGGCTTTTCGATCGTGCACGCCATCCGTACGAGCGAGGAGAGGTCCGTACGGAGGGGATGTGGTGGACGGCGCTGCCTGTCTCCCGCCCAGTGGTTCCGTATGCGCGCGGGATTGGAGGGCAGGCGCCGGCCAGGGCTGGCTCTACCTCCTGTGCGCTCTACCTCCTGCGCTCGCTCCCTCTTGGTCGACGCGGGAGCCCATCCTTCTTCGGGCGTTTTTGCGGTGTGCGTGCGGGTGTGCGAGGAAGCGTGCGGAGTGGTTGTTACCAAGATCAGGCTCTGTTGGCGTGGTGGCGCGTTGGGTGGCGTGTGGGTTGGTGCGGGGGAGCGCGTAACCGCTTTCCGTTGATGGTTCAACGGGTGGGTGTAGCTGTCAGGGAATGTCAGGGTCACGCTTATCTGTCCACTGATGTGCTGTACATGTGTAGGTTACGTAAATGTCCGCAATTGGTAACGCGGAGTCAGGCGTCCCCCACGGGCCGGTGTCGGCGGTCCAGAGTTTGGGTCCTCGGTACCGACAGGGGCCGAGACCCGCACCGCGCCCCGGCCTTGTTCTGGCTGGTGGTGCATACGTTTTGAGGGGACATCACCTATGTCTGCTTCTTCCGCCCGCCGTCTGGCCGCGACCGTTCTCGCGGCCGGCGCCATCGTTTCCGCCGCCGCCCTGCCGGCCATGGCCTACGACCGTGACGGGGACCGGCATCAGCGTCGCTCGAGCGTCGAGATCAGCGCCGTCCAGGCCGACAGCCCCGGCCCCGAGAATGGCTCGAACCGGTCGCTGAACCGCGAGTGGATCGAGATCACCAACAACCACCGGCGCGCGGTGAACCTGGACGGCTGGACCCTGCGCGACCGTGACGGAAACCGCTACCGCTTCGACAACGTCCGCCTCGCCGGCCGCGCAACGGTCCGTATCCACACCGGTGTCGGCCGCGACACCCACACCGACCTTTACCAGGACCGCCGCCACTACGTGTGGGACAACCACTCCGACACCGCGACCCTGCGCAACGACCACCGCGACGAGGTCGACACCGAGTCCTGGGGCCGCGGCCGACACCACCACCGCTGACCACACCGCCCGCACCTGACCACGGGCACCCGACACAACGGGGCGGCACGCCAACGGCGCGCCGCCCCTTGGCGTGGCGACAGGGGCAGGCTCCGGCCGGTTTTGGACGGCAGGGCACCGGGCCGCCCCGGGTCGATGTAACGCCTGCTACATTCCCATGCGTGACGAACAACCAATCGGGAATGCAGTGGCTTGTCCTGGTGATCAAGCTGCCTGCGGAGCCCTCGAAACACCGGGTAGCGGTCTGGCGGGAGCTGCGCAAGGTCGGCGCCCTGTCGCTGGGTCAGGGGATCTGGGCGGTGCCCGATGTGCAGGTCTTCGCCGACGGGGTGCGGAGGGCGGTGAGGCTTACCGAGCGCGCTGAAGGACAGGTCGTGACGCTGCAAGCGTCCGGACGCGGGCCCGAGGACGCAGCTCGCTTCGAGGCACTGTTCACCGCGGCGCGGTCCGAGGACTGGACGGAGTTCCTCGCGGACTGCGGCAAGTTCGAGGCGGAGATCGCCAAGGAAATCAGCGTCGCAAAGTTCACCCTGGCCGAGCTGGAGGAAGAGGAGCAGAGCATGGAGCGGCTGCGCCGCTGGCACCGGGACCTGACAGCGCGGGACGTGTTCGGGGCTCCGGAGGCGGCCGAGGCCACTGAGCGGCTGAAGCAGTGCACAGCAGCCTGCGAGGACTACGCGGAGCGGGTTTTCAACGTCCTGCACCAGAGCGAGGGTGACAACGCATGACCACCACGACGGGCCATCCCGCACCCGCAAGGCAGATGTGGCCCCTGTACGCGGCCGGATTCACCACCGCTTTCGGCGCCCACGGCATCGCCGCCAACCTCGGCGGCTTCTCCGACGACGCGGTCACCTCCTTGCTGGTGCTCGGCGGGCTGCTCGCCCTGTACGACGGGGCCGAGGTTCTGCTCAAGCCCCTTTTCGGCACCCTCGCCGACCGGGTCGGCGCCCGCCCCGTCATGATCGGTGGACTTATCGCCTTCGCTGCCGCCTCCGCGCTCTACGCCATCGCGGACAGCCCCGGCTGGCTTTGGGCCGCTCGCCTCGGCCAGGGCGCCGCCGCCTCCGCCTTCTCGCCCTCGGCCTCCGCGCTGGTCGCCCGGCTCAACCCGGCCGCCAAGCACGGCCGGGCGTTCGGCAGCTACGGCTTCTACAAGTCCATCGGATATACTCTCGGCCCGCTGCTGGGCGGTGTGCTGGTCTGGGCGGGCGGACTGCAACTGCTCTTCGCGGTCATGGCGGCGCTCGGCGTGACGGTCGCGGCCTGGGCCGCCTTCGCCGTACCCGCCGTGCCTCCGCTGCCCCGCAAGCGCCAGACCGTGATCGACCTGGCGCGGCGACTCACCTCCCGCTCCTTCCTCGCCCCGACCGCGGCCCTCGCCGGAGCGACCGCCGCGCTCTCTGTCGGCGTCGGCTTCCTGCCCGTCTCCGGCGCCACCGCCGGACTTGGCACGGTGGCCACCGGCGCCGCCGTCTCCGTCCTCGCCGCATGCGCCGCCGTCGTCCAGCCGGCCGCCGGGCGGGCCCTGGACGCCGGACGTGTGACGACCCGGACCGGTCTGGCGGCCGGACTCCTGACCACCGCCGTCGGCCTGGGCTGCGCGATGCTTCCCGGCCTGCTCGGCATCCTGACCGGAGCGGCCCTGATCGGTGCGGGAACGGGCCTGATCACCCCGCTCGGCTTCGCCGCCCTGGCCGCCGCCACCCCCCAGGAACGCCTCGGCCAGACGATGGGATCCGCTGAACTCGGCCGCGAACTCGGCGACGTCGGCGGCCCACTCCTGGTCGCAGCGGTCGCCACCCTCACGACCCTCACCTACGGCTTCGCAGCCCTCGCTCTCCTCCTGGCCGTCATCCCCGCCTTCGCCCTCGCCGGCGGGCGCCGTGAGGCACCCGTGCACGCAGGAGATGCACAGGCTTAGACCATGTAGGACACGGTCTCAGGTCACGGGCCACGGCGGCACAGCCGCGAGCTGCCGCCGGGCACGCCGCCCGGCCGCGTACCCCCCGATCCCCAGGCCGATCCCGACCAGGGTCAGCACGATCCCGAGGACCCCGAGCGCCACCAACACCGCTGGCACGGTGTAACCCTTCTGCACTCGACCGAGCACCCCGGAGGCGGCGACGCTGCCAGACTGCTCGTCGAGGAAGAACCGCGAGTCGTTCGAGTTTCCCCGGTGGTCGCCCAGCAGGAACAACCGTCCGTCCGGCACCTGCACGTCGTACGGTCCGGTCCCCGGGTTCACTTCGCCGCGCATCACATACGGTTCGTCGACCGGCTTCCCGTTCACCGTGATCCGATCTCCGTCGCACACCACGTAATCGCCGCCCACCCCGATGACCCGCTGCAGGACGGGTCCGCCCTGAAAGCGATCGGGCACATGGACGAGTACGACATCACCCCTGCGTATCTCGCCCGCGTCGATGCGCTCGATGACCAGCCGCTCGCCCGAACGGTACGTGGGCTCCATCGCCTCGCTCATGACGGCGACCCCTTGGTAATTCGTGAAGAAGTACCCGATGCCCCCCAGTGCCAGGACCAGCCCAAATGGCACCAGTACCCAGGCAGCGGCTTTCAGCCCGCTGCCCACTCCCCGCTGCTGCATGAACACCCCTCCATCGAACCGCCCGAGGCCGGGCGGACCAGCAGAGGCTAAGCGGTCCCGAGACGGAAACGCACCTCACTCCCAAGGCCTCACAGGTCGGTGCAGTCTTTGGTCCAGTCAAGTGCAGGAGCAGGAACCCGGGAGCACCACTTTGGAAGATCGCGCACCTGGATGGGTGCACAGGCCCGCCTCGGGACGGCGCTGCCATGGGGTGGCGTCCAGGGCGCGGCCGCGGCCCTTGACGTTCTCGTAGGTGCGGCAGTGTGCCTCAATGGCCTTTGGCGCACCGGAGTATGAGGAAGGTGCGGTGGGTGCCGTGGCGGACCTGGTGGAACCGGGGCTGGTGGAAGGAGAGCCCTGTTCGCCGGGCGTGGGCGTGGGCGGCCGAAGCGGGCCATGGCCGGTGCGGGGCTGGGGAGTGTGGTGCCGCCCGCTGTTCACCGCGCCGATGGAGGCTACGGCGATGCCGCCCAGCAGCATGCTCGTCACGAGGGTGAGTGCGCCGCCGCGCGCCCAGCGCTGCTTCCGGGTCCTCGGGCGCCAGTCGTCCCTGCGTCGAATACGCGGGGCCCCGTCGCTCGCCGTGCGTGCGCTTCGGAACGCAGCAAGGGCGGCCTGCCCGGCACTGTCGTCCACGGGCTGGTGCCGCAGAGCCTCACCGATCCGCTCGGCCGTGCTGTCCGGGCCGGACGGGCCGTCACCAGTCGTATGGCCGGGGCGTGGGGCGGGCCCCGCGTTGGCGGGCGTCGCCGCTCAACGGCTCGTCTTCGCTCCGGCGGGAGTTCCTCTCGGTTCCCCCGGCGTCCGCGCGACATCATGTCTCCCATCATCGGGTCCGAGCAGCCGGTCCAGGCTCCTCACCCCACGGCGGGCCAGGACCCGTACGACGGCGCTGGGCCTGTGCATCACCCAGGCGACCGCGGACTCGTCCAGACGCACGACATGGCGCGGGAGGACCGTCTCGGCCTCGGCCCGGGGCGGCCGGGCGAACGGGGCCGCTTCGGCGGGCAGTGTGGCTCCCAGTTTGTTGTGGGCGATGTGGTCCCCGGTCGGAGGCGTCGACGGACGTCCTGTCGAGCGGTGAGGTGCGCCGCGGCGGCGGAAGCGGCCGCGCGCGTGGCGCCGAGCGATGCTCGTCGTCCAGCCGCGGAATCCGTGCGCGTCGCCACGAAACTGTGGCAAGTCGCGGGCGATCTCCGGCCAGGCAGCGGCGGCGACGTCCTCGGCCCCCTCATCCACGGTCCCGCGCAGGTAGCCGAGCAGGCCCGGCTGGACCAACCGGTACAGCACCAAGAAAGCGGCCTCATCACCGTCCTGGGGCCCGGGCAGCCGCCACGCTCAGCGCCAGACGCGCTGAGCGTGCCCTCCCATTCCCAAGATCCATTCCCCCACTGGCCGACCAACGCCCCGGAGCGCACGACACAGGCATGTGCGGCGACCGACTGGTCTGTTGGACCCGTATCGAAAGTGCTGCCAGGGGGCCTGCGCTGTGTACCGAAGAATGAGCGCACTCGGTGGCGTCTGGCGCGGAGATCAGGAAGGCTTGCGCGCATGGTCTCGATATTGCAGAACGTGGCGATTGACTGTGCGGATGCCTACGAGCTGGCTCGGTTCTGGAGCAGTGTGACTGGCAGTCCGCTGCATCCGGAGGATGCACCGGGCGCCGGGGAGACTCAGGTGTTGCTGGCGGAGGGCCCGGTTCTGTACTTCAACCAGGTGCCCGAGGCCAAGACGATCAAGAACCGGATCCATCTGTGTTTGCGCCCTGAGACCTCGCGTGATCAGGAGGTGGCCCGGCTGCTGGGCCTCGGTGCCACCTTTGTCTCCGATCACCGGAATCCCGATGGTGCAGGCTGGGCAATCCTTGCTGATCCCGAAGGCAACGAATTCTGCGTTCTGCGCAGTGAGTCCGACCGAGCCGCTACGAACTCGTGACGCTAACGCGCCGTCCTGGCCGGTTTCGTATGACAGCTGGGCACAGCCACTCGTTCATGCCCGCAACGAGCACGGTCGCTTCGTAGCGGACGGCGAGCATCCGCTTTCGATGCACGCCCTGGTGGCGAGCATTCGGAGGGCTGGGCACGCAGGTTGCGCGCTGCTTGAATGCGCCAGTGATCGAACTAGTGACCTGAGTCGAAGGTTCGTCGTTGCTTGGGTATGAGCCGTCCAGGTCCGATGATTGCGCCCTTGTCGTTGACTGATGCGCAGCGGGCTGTGCTGGAGGGTTGGGTGCGTCGTCGTACGACGGCCCAGGCTCTGGCTCAGCGTTCGCGGATCGTTCTGGAGTGCGCCGAGGGGCATTCGATTCTGGAGGTGTCACGGCGGCTGGATGTTGCCGCGGACGCAGTTCGTACCTGGCGGCGGCGTTCCATCGATCGCGGCCTGGACGACCTGTTCGACGAAACCGCGGCCGGGCGCCCCGTGGAAGATTACCGACGCGGATGTGGAGCGGGTCATCGTCAAGCCGCTGGAGGAGCCGCCGAGGCACGCCACCCGTTGGTCGACCAGGTCGATGGCGGCCGTCACGGGCATGTCACAGGCGGCCATCTCCCGGATCTGGCGGACGTTCGCCTGGCCCCGCACCGCTCACAGACGTTCAAGGTGTCCACGGCCCCGTACTTCATCGACAAGGTGCGCGACATCGTGCGTCTCTACCTGCGTCCGCCGGAAAGGGCTCTGGTTCTCTGCGTGGACGGGAAGTCGCAGATCCAGGCCCTGGTGCGGTCCCAACCCGTGCTGCCGATGATGCCCGGCGTTCCCGAACGCCGCAGCCACGACTACGTCCGTGCCGGCACCACCACCCTGTTCGCCGCCGCCGGAAAGGTGATCGGCTCGATCCACCGCCTTCACTTCCAGGCCCTCGAACGAGACATCCGTAGCTGGCTCGCGGACTGGAACGACAACCCCCGCCCCTTCCTCTGGACCAAGACCGCCGACGAAATCCTCGACAAGGTCGCCTCCTACTGTCCGCGAATCTGTGACTCAGGTCACTGGCTAGGGGTGGGCCGCGTGGCGCGGATACCTGCCTGCCTGGTGTGCGCCGGCGCCTCGGTAGAGTCGATATTTGCCATGCGGCAATATTTTGATGCGGCTCCTGTAGTCGTAGAGGGCCCCTGTGGGGGGCAACTGGGGGCATAGGGGTAAGCGCTCCGCCCTCCTTGGCAGGGCGCCTGCCTAAGCTATGCAATTCATCCACTTTTTCTACGAAATGGTCTTATCGTGACGAACCTTCTGGCTGCCGGGCGAGCTGTACGGTCGGCTGCACCCCATGCACTCTTCGACGCGATGCGGGCCGCCCTGATCGAGTACTACGAAGCCCGTGACGTCGACCTGCTGATGGCCGACTACAGCCTCACCTGCCTGCAGCCGCTGACGGCCTTGCCTCATGCGGCGCAACCGTTGTCGGTGCAATCCAGCCCCGAAGGCCGCGCGTTCGGCAGTCAGGAGCCATTCGGGCAGTACGTGACTCAAGGCGGGTCCGTCGATCTGCATCTGCCCGTAACTGTCCGGGGAGACAGGCTCGGGATTCTGACCGTGCGTCTACCCAAACACAGATGCACTCCTGACACCGTTGAGGAACTGACCGAGCTCGCTGAAGTACTCGGGCACGAAATCGTCGTCGCCGAGCGCGACACCGACCTGTATCTGCAGGCACGCCGTGCCAGCCGCCTCACCCTGGCGTCAGAGATGCAGTGGCAGCTGCTGCCCGCCAGGGCTTGCGCGCGCCCCGAGTACGCAATCGGTGCACAGCTTGAGCCTGCCTACGACATCCACGGCGACAACTTCGACTGGTCAAGCACGGCCGAGAGCCTCACCCTCAGCGTCACTAACGGCATGGGTGACGGGATTCAGGCATCCCTGCTCACCAACCTGGCCGTCAACGCCCTGCGTAACGCCCGCAGGGCCGGTATCGACATCGCCGACCAGGCTGCGCTGGCCGACCAGGCCATCTATGCGCAGCACCGCGGAGAGGAATACGTTTCCACCCTGCTCCTGTCCCTCGAACTGGCCACCGGGCGCGGGCAGGTGGTGGATGCCGGATCACCTCAACTGTGGAGGCAAAGAGAGAAGGTCGTGGAGCACGTCGACTTCGAGGCGCAGCTCCCGTTGGGGATGTTCGACGAGACCGCGTATGCGGCCCAGGATTTCCAGGCACTGCCCGGCGACCGCCTGATCTTCGTCAGCGACGGCGTGTACAGCGCTCTCTCCGGGGCTGGCGAGGCGTATGGGGAGCGTGCTCTGGCGCGCGCCATCCAGTCTGTCGGCCTGTTGCCGGCTGCTGCGGTGCCGCGGGCACTTCTGCAGGAACTGGCTTCTCACCGTGACGCTGACGCTGAAGACGACGCGCTGATCCTGTGCCTGGACTGGTTCGGACGCACCGACCCGCCGTCGAACTAACTGTATGGCCCGATGCGTCGTTTCCCGTGGGTGACGGAGGGCTGGCCTGCGATCCTGTCCTGGGCAGGGGTGAGGTGGTTTCCTCCATTGATCTTCTTCGCCACGGCGCATTGGGGGCTCCGACGCCATACCCCGGGAATTCCCACTTCACCGTAGGAGGTGCCGGTGGCGCCCGGGTGAGGCTGTGTCCCCAGTGAGCTCCTGTTGTGCCGAACTGTGCTCATGAGGGGGACGTTCAACCCGAGCTTCACCGGCACCTACCGCTGAGCCATGCCAGCACTGAGCCCCTGCCGGCCATCACCCGCTGTGCAGCCGTCGCGGTTCCGCCGGCGAACGACCGGCCTTTGTCACTTGCCGGTGCCCGACGGGCGGAGGCACGCCCCCCGCCGTGACCATCCACCGCGCATCGGGCTCACGTGGAGGCTCTTCGCCACTGAGGTGCCTTCCATTCCCGAGCCCGCTTGGTCGCGGGGCAAGCCGCGAGAGTCTCGGGGTGCACCGGCGCCCCTCGGCGCGGGCGCGCCCTGACCAGCCGTTTGAGGCAATGCGCCGCCGGGTCGTTCGCCGCGAGGCCCGCATTCGCTTCCCATAGACGTGTGCCGCATGGTTATATTTGCCGCATGGCAACAATCGAACTGAGTGGGACACCCGGCCGGGCGTTGCCGTCGGCGGTGCGCGGGGGAGTCCGGGTGAGCAGTAGCGAGGTGGCGGCGCGTAAGTGTGTTGTTAGCGCCCTGGAGGGCCGTATCGATGAGATAGCGGACCGGTGGGTGCAGCTTCAGGTGCAGCAGGCCGCTCTGAGTGCCGGTATACGAGAGACTGAACTGCGCGAGGAGGCCGACGCGTTGGTCGCTGCTGTCGCCGCCGGCCTCGAGAGTCCTCTGCCGGTTGAGTGCCTCGTTGCCTCCCATGCCGATCTCAACCGCACGGTCACCGAACTCTCCTTGCGCAGAGCCAGGAGCGGCGAGTCCCCGACGGCCACATCACTGGCAGTGCTCGCTCTGAAGGAGGCGCTGCTGGAAGCCGTGCAGGAGAGCACGCAGAACAGCGGAGAGCTCTTCTCTGCGGCACTGCTGATCAACCAGCTCCTGGACGCGGCAGGTGCTCTGTGCTTCGACACCTACGTCGAAGGGCGCGAGGAGATCATCCGCAGGCAGAGCCGGCAACTGCTGGAGCTTTCGACCCCCGTCGTCCAACTCTGGCGACAGGTTCTCGGTGTGCCGCTCATCGGCACACTCGATACCGCGCGCACGCAGGTGGTGATGGAAAACTTGCTCCAGGCCATCCAGGTCCAGGAGGCCAAGGTCGTCATCGTCGACATCACGGGCGTACCGACGGTGGACACCGCGGTGGCGCAGCACCTGATGCAGACCGTCAACGCCGTCCGGCTGATGGGCGCGGACTGCATCATCAGCGGCATCCGGCCGCCGATCGCTCAGACCATCGCCCAGCTGGGCATCGATCTGTCCACCATCATGACCCGCGCGACCCTCGCCGATGCCCTGTCCGAGGCCATCAAACTCACCACCGGCACCCTGCCGTTGTCCGATGCGATGACTTCGTGATGAACGGGGCACTTTCAACGGGCGTTCCCATCCTGCGACTGGGGAACGTCCTGGTCACCGGGCTGCTTAACGAGCTGGACGACAAGGCCGCCCTCGTCTTCACCCACGAGCTCACGGAGCGCGTCTCGGCCGACCGTGCACGCGGCGTCCTGATCGACATCTCCCGACTGGAGATCATCGACTCGTTCGTGGCACGTACGCTCATGGAACTGACCATGATGGCCAGACTGCTGGGCGCACGCGTGATCGTGGCCGGAATGCGGCCGGCCGTTGCTATCACACTGGTCGAACTCGGGATTGAACTCGTCGGTGTGGAATCGGCTCTCAATGCTGAACAGGGCATGGCTGCCCTGGGCTGGCATCAAAGTTCGCAGCCCCCGGAAGGGGCCCGACATGACGCAACTCGCTAGGACAACCACCCCCGGCGCCACTACTCCTGCCCCTCTCGGGGGCTGCGCCACGCTCGGCGGCACCGTCACAGTACCCACTACTGAGGTGGCACTGACCACCGAGGAAGACCTGCTTGCGGTTCGCCATGCGGTACGGGCCGCCACCCTCGCTGCCGGCTTCGGCCTCGTCGACCAGACCCGGGTGGTGACGGCCGCCAGTGAGCTGGCACGCAACGCCTACATCCACGGCGGGGGTGGCACCCTGGTGATCGAGCACCCGCACCGTGATGGCATACAGGGTGTGCGGCTGACCATAAGCGATGAGGGGCCGGGCATCTCCGATCTCGAGTCGGCGCTGATCGACGGATTCACCACCGGGGCGGGACTCGGCCATGGCCTGGGCGGCGCGCGTCGCCTGATGGACGACTTCGAGGTCCACAGTCAGTTGGGCTCCGGGACGACAGTGATCGCTACGCGCTGGGCGCACAGGTGACGCGGACGGCCATCGGGCCGACCGCCTTCGTGCGTATCGATCACCACAGTGCTGTCCAGTTGGCCGCGGACGTGGCCCGTTCGTGCGCCGAGCAGTGCCGTCTGCCGGGAGCGATGCCCGATCAGGCCGCAGTCATCGCTTCCGAACTCGCCAGCAATCTCGCCAAGCACGCCAAGGACGGAGCCCTGTATGTACAGCCGTTCCGGCTGGGCGCCGGCCTGGAGATCCTTACGGCAGACCGTGGCCCGGGCATGTCCGAACTGCAACGCTGCCTCACCGACGGATACACCACTACCGGCACGCTGGGCGCAGGCCTGGGGGCGGTGAGCCGGATCGCGACCGATCTCATCATCCGCACCGAGGCCGGCGTCGGCACTCTGGTTTCCGCCCGCCTCGCCCTGCCCGGCCAGCCGTACCCGGGGCAGGACGTGGGGTTCCTGTGCCTGGCGGCCGAGGGTGAACAAGAGTGCGGTGACACCGGCGCGATCGTGGAGAACGACAGGATCCGCACCGCGATCGTCGTCGACGGGCTCGGGCTCGGACACGGGCCACAGGCTGCGGAAGTTGCGCAGATCGCGCTTCGGGCCTTCCACTCCGCGGCGGACCAACCGCTGCCCCAGCTCATGGCAGTGCTGCACCGAGCACTGCGCCACTCCAGGGGAGCAGCGGTCGGCATACTGCGCCTGTCCACCGACCAAGCCCAGTACTGCGGGATAGGCAACGTCCGCGCCCTGGCATTTTCCCCTCGCGGTGTGGGCCACCGTCTGACCGGCCAGCCAGGGATAGTCGGCTGGAAGATGCCCACCCCGCAGACCCACAGCATCCCGCTCACCCCCCACACGGCCGCCGTACTCCATAGTGACGGCATCAACGCCATATGGGCGCACTCTCCTTCACCCTCCATGCTGCGCCTGCCGCCACCTCTGCTGACCGTGGCTCTCGCTCACGGTCACCGTTCCGGCCGAGACGACGCCACCGTGCTGGCCGTCAGGGCACACCAGGAATCGCGATGACAGGCCACCCTTTTCATTCCATGCCGCCGCTGCTCCGTGCCGTGCGTCGCCTCGCGCGCGCATACCGGCTGCCGGCAGATGTGAGAGCCCGCCTTGTGTTGTCCGTCGCCGACCTGGTCGAAGGCCAACTACAGGCCGGCCGTACCGTCATCCTGGAGACCGGCCAAGAAGCGGGAGCGGACGCGGACTCCTATGTCCTTGCTGTCACCTTGCGGTGCCCGCAGGTACCTGGCCCCCTCACCGCGTCAGGTCTGCCGTTGCCCGCCACGAAACTGTCCCCCGGCTCTGTGACCTGGAGATTCACGATCCCGCTACCGCCAGGTCGGCTGTTGTCCAGCAGTCTTCCGGACGACGTCAGCAGCCGACGTGATCCGTGGCCGGACCGGACGCCATGGACGGAGACCGAGGCTGTCGAGGAAGAACTCCGCGCGGCCTTCGCCCGGACTGACGCGCTCGGCGTCGAACATCGTCGTCTTAAACACGAGCTTGCCGAGACCAACGCCGGCGTCCTCGCGCTTTACGTGCAACTGGAAGAACGCGATGAACAGCTGCGCCGGGCGCACAGCCTGATCTTTCAGGAACTTGAAGACACGCTGCGGCCACCGCCGCTTAGTGTTGATGGTCTCGAACTCGCGGTTCACTACGAACCAGCCGATGCTCACGCGCCCACCGGCGGCGACCTCTACGACTGGTTCACGCTGCCCGACGGCACTTTGCACATCACCGTCGTCGACGCACTCGGCCACGGACTGGGGAGCACCCGCAGCGCCCTGGACGTGACGCATACCGTGCGCACCCTGGCGCTTGAGGGCCATCCACTGCAGTCGATCCTGGCCCGCACGCACGAGATCCTCATGCCCCTGGCACCCGACCTCATGGCAACAGTGCTCCTGGCCAGGCTGGACCCCGCTTCCGGAAAGCTGCAGCTGGCCAGCGGCAGCCACCCTCCCGCGCTGCTGGTGCCCGCCGACGGGGAGGCCCTTTACCTTGAAGCGAAGGGCAGGGGCATCGGCTTCCCCTTGCCCGGCAGCGAGCAGGTCCTGCACGCCGACATCGGCCCAGGTGACCTCCTGATCCTTTATACCGACGGCCTCACCGAAAGCCGCAGAGACCCCATCGAAGGCGAAAAACGCCTTACCGCGGCGGCACGCCGACTCGCGGCCAGGCCGCTGCGTGAGATCCCCAGTTCCCTCGCGGCCGAAATGCGCTCCATCGTCCTACACCCCGACGACACCCTCGCCCTGGCCATCCGTATGACCAGAAGCGATCCGTAATGCAGTCCGGTTCAAGATCGGTCCCGCCGCCCCTCCTGGTGAACGAAAGGACAGACCCGGGCGCCTTCTCCACGCGTCCACAGGCATTACGTCATGGGAAGGGTTGGCCGGGCCCTTCGTATGGTTGGGCCGCCCAGGGGCGCCGGGTGTGGCTTCCAGTCGGCTGCCGCGTATGGCTGGACTGGCTTGGCCGCCGGCGTCCCCTGATGACCCGGCCCCAGACTGGGACGTGGGACGAAGATCGCTGCAGAAGGCCATGCCGGCGAGGTCGACTGCGGAATGACGTGCGCGCACGATCGACTGGTGAATTGGCGGGAGCTGACAAACCACTCTCCCGGGTGAGAGAGTGGTCCAATGGCCCGCACTCTGCACTCCGCTGACGATGGACAGGTGGCTCACTCCGCATGCGCGGTGTCGGAGCTCCTTCAGATGCTCTGGGGGCGTGGGCAGGAAGCCGCTCCTTCCGGTCCTGTTTCTCCTTCGCAGCTGCGCGCGCTCACGACACTTGAAGGGCAGGAGGGTGTCAACCTACGCGCGTTGGGCGAGGCACTCGGGACGCGGCCGTCATCCGTGAGCCGTCTGTGCGACCGCCTGGAAGCGGCCGGACTCGTCGAGCGATACCCGAGCACGACCAGCCGCAGAGAGATCAAGGTGCGCCTGAGTCGTCGGGGGCGTGCTGTCCTTGCCGAGTTCCGGGCGTTCCGGGCGCGTGAGGTCGAGACGGTGCTGCACGAAATGTCCCCGTCGAAATTGGCTGCGCTGGCCGAAGGCCTCGAAGCCTTCCAAGCCGCCGCCGCGCACCTCGGCCTTGCCGTCGAGGCACCTCAGCAAGAGCGCTCCGCGGACATCGCCTAGACCTGCCACATTCCTGTTGCTGGGGCTTCCCTGGCCGGTCCCAGATCACGCTCACGCCTGCCTGGTGCCGGAACAGCGATATCAAGCCCCTCAATCGTTGAGCGCGCGGAATATTGCCACAAGGTCATGGCCGGGTCCAGGTCGGAGTGCTTGTCCGAGGGGGTGGCCGGCCGCGCCTCCGCGGCCACCATCACCCGCGAGGCAAGGGGCAGTGGGGGTAAGTCGACGCCCGGGGCCGCATCCTCCAGAGATGACGATTGGTGCCGCCGTATCTGGTGAAGGCATGACGATCCTGCGGCCCCGTTCCGGGCTCAGCCCTTGTCTTGGTCAGAGGGCATTGGTACGTGACGGTGATCAAGTAGCACGCGCGTGTACGGTCCGCCTGCCCCGGGGCTCCGACGACCGGTATCGTTGCTGCCCGGCAACTGTTTCGTACCGCGTGGAATCGCCCGCCGTGCCTCCGGTCAGAGGCTGACGCTCCCCGCCCCGCTACTCATGGTGGCCATGCGGGTCCAGCAGAGACAGGATGGAGGGTGCGGTGAACGCGCTGTGGTGACCGACACCTTCGCCATCCGCTTGCAGTCTGATGCTGGACGATGAGAGAAGAGATCATGACTGATCGGTCCAGCGGTTGGCTCGGCGCTGCCGAAAGCGCCATGAGGACGGCGCCGCCCACCCGTCTGTTGTCCACGGCGCGCTCCCTGCTCGCCACCTACCTGGACGCCCGCTGGGTGAGCCTGCTGCTCGCCGACTACGGCCTGACCCTGCTCCAGCCGGTGACCCGCCTGCCGCAAACGGGAGAAGCGGTGCCCGTGCGCGGCGAGCACCCGGCCGGCCGCGCCTTCGCGACGCAGGCTGCGGTCGTCGAGGTCTCTGCAGAGCCCGGCATGGTCACAGTGCACCTTCCCATCACCGTGCGCGGAGACCGGCTGGGCGTGCTGTCCGTGCATCTACCGGAGCCGGCCTTCGGCGCTCCAGGGGTGCTGGAACTGGCGGCCTTCGCCACGGCAATCGGGCACGAATTGCTCGTCGCCGAGCGAGACACCGACCTGTACCTCCTGGGGCGCAGGCGCAGGCGCCTTACCCTGGCGGCGGAAATGCAGTGGCAGCTGCTGCCCGGCCGGGGTTTCACCCAGGACGAGTACACCCTCGGTGCCCACCTCGAGCCCGCCTATCATGCGATCGGCGGCGACAATTTTGACTGGACCAGCACCGACGACCACCTCACCATCACGGTGACCGACGGCGAAGGAACAGGAATCCAAGCAGCTCTCCTGACCAACCTCACTGTCAGCGCACTGCGCAACGCGCGCAGAGCCGGGATCTCTCTCGCCGACCAGGCATCCCTCGCTGACCAGGCCATCTATGGCGAGTACGCAGGAGCGCGCTACTCTGCGACCCTGCTGCTGCGCTTCGACCTGGCCACGGGCCACGTGCAGGTGGTGGACGCGGGCTCTCCACAGCTCTTCCGCCAGCGGCGGGAGGCGGTGGAGCGAATCGAACTGGAAACGCAGATGCCGCTGGGCATGTTCGAAGAATCGGAATACCACGAGCAGTCACTGACCGTGGAACCTGGAGACCGCCTGGTCATCGTCAGCAGCGGCGTGCACCAGGCACAGTCGCGGGACGGCAGGTTCTTCGGCGAAGATGCTCTGCGCGAGACCATTGCTGCCACAAGCAGCTCATCGACGCATGAAGCAGCCCGCGCCGTAGTCGACGGATTGGTGCAGTACCACGGTAGTCACGACCTCCCCCACGACGCCGCCGTCGTCTGCATGGACTGGCGTGGGAGGTCCGACCTTGCGTGACGGGCTCTCCGCTGCTCTGACGGACCAAGCGGGCTAATCCTGTGCCTGGTCGGGTTCGGCGAGCTGGGCGGCCTTCGAGAAGGCCAGCAATCCGGTCAGGAGGTCCGCACGTTCGGCCGACGGCATTCGGCTGAGCACCTCGCCGAACCGTGCGTATCTGCGGGCGAGTAGAGCATCGATCAGTTCGTGCCCCGCCGCAGTGAGGACCAGTCCGATCTCGCGCCGACTCGTGCGGCCGGGTTCGCGGCGCAACAGTCCGGCTGCTTCGAGGCGATCACAGAGCCTGCTGACAGCAGGGGGAGCGGCACCGACTTCATCGGCCAGCCGCGTGAGGTTGGTACCCGGCTTGCGCCGCGTGATCAGCAGGGCTTCCAACTGCAGCGCCGACAGCCGGGGCGTTGCGGCGTGAGATGCCTGTGCCCATGCGGCCACCACAGCTTCTGCGGCTTCAGCCACCTGGACCGCCTGGTCGTGCAGGGGGTCCTCCGGTGGTCCCGCGCGGTCCATATGGCCGTCACTTCCATGAACAGATGCACACCCCTGCACGAGGCAGACTCTCTCGCGGCACGCATTGGGCGAATCTAATACTCGTCGTCTGCCCGCTCTGCCGAAAGTATCCCTGCCCAAGCGTCATGCTTGCTGGAATGCCGCAACCCAGGCAAGACGATTGAGCTGACTGGCCCCCCTCGTCTGAGGTCGTACGTGCCACCTTGTGCCCCTGCGCCAGCGACGCACGCACCGCGTTGTCACGCCGGAATAGCGCCCGTTGCCGCTCTGCAGCACGTGCTTACCTCGTCGAGTTGCCATGAGTCCGGACTATCACGGCGTTGATCGTTTTACCGGAGCCAGGGCCAGCTGTGATGGTCACGCTGTCGGTCAGGCGGCGGACCATGTGCCAGCCGAAGCCTCCACTGCCGCCGTTGAGGTCGGGGCTGACCTCGCGCGGGAGAGTGTGACTGGGGTCGCTGACCGCGGCGCTCACCTCGTCGGGGCTGGCGGACAGCTCGAGGGTGTAGCGGCCGCCGCCGTGGCGCAGGGCATTGGTGACGAGTTCGGACACCACCAGGACGAGGGTGTCTGCCACGTCCGCGGGTGGCGCGGGGCTGAGGCTGTCGGTGAATGCGCGGGTGACGTCGCGGGCGCGATGGACGTCGGCCGTGCTGTCGCCCATCGTTCGATGCGAGGCAACCGTGTTGGTGATTTTCGTGTCGTTCATGCACGTACACCCCACCTAGATCGGTTATGCCGATTTGCAGAATGGGTAGCGTGCCCACTCAAGCAGCTTCCACACGGGGAACGCGGCATCCCGGCGTCTCCGGCGGGAGAAAAGCTGCCGAGGCAGTAGTAGATATTGCTGTTTGGCGGGGTAGTGTTTGGCTCGTAGTCAGAACAGCAAGTGAGGCGCGGCAGAGATGAACTGCCGCGCATGCAGGCTCGAGCGAGTTGTGGCACGGCAGTGGTGTAGCAGAGCCGGACGCATGTGAGCGATTCCCGGCATCCCAGCTGAACTGGTAGACCAGGTGGTCTGGTCATCCGCAGGCTGGACAGGCCCTCAGGGTGTGCAACGCCCGTACCCGTGCGGTCGAACCGGGCGGCATCGGCCAGCATGGTTTGGAGACCCTACGCGCCATGGCGCCGGCGAACAGGGGCGGAGGCCGCCTCCTGCTCACCGCCATCAGCCTCTGCGTCGGCGCGCGGTCCGTTGAGCGACGCTGAAGGATGCACGGCGGTGACGTGGCGGTTGTCGATGCGGGGCTGTGAAGACGACCCCGGCCGGTGCCGGTCAAGCCAGAGGGCGTCTGCCTGCTCAGGCGTGGGCGGCGGCGGGGGAGTAGTAGGCGTCGAGCGTGTCGAGGTAGCACGTACTGCTGGTGTCCTGGTCGTGCTCGAAGACCGGTGCCTGCTTGATGTCCTCTTTGGTGCGACCGACTCGGATGACATGGGCGGTTCTGTCGATGGAGATCACCAGGCCGGCAGGAATGACGACGCTCTTGCCGAACACCCAGACGCCGGTGTCGACGACCAAGTGGTCATAGCCGGTTACGTGTGACTGCCTGTCCACGCTGCCAACGCTGCCGTCCACGGCCTCCACGAGGTAGCCGGTCAGATTCTCGTCTGTCATTTGCTCGAGCCCCGGCATGTAATCCCAGATATCGGTCATTTCAGCCTCCCCGTCATTGCCAGCTCATTGGCTGCGTCATGTGTTCCGCGCACCTGCCCCGGTACCCGGGGCGTATGCCCGCGTCCCACACGCTCCCTCTGAGATGCGGGACCGCGTTGGTTGGGCAAATGGCTACCCGACCCTTCCGACGGTTCGGAACAACTGGCCTGTCAGACATACGCGACTTACGTCCGGAGCGTGCGAAACAGAGCACGGGGACAAGGCGGGGGCGCGTACAGCTCACGCTCACTGCGTGACGGCCTCAGAGGGGCTGGCACTGCCGTGTGGTTGCACGCCCGCTGGTTGGCGGAGTTGCTCTGAGCACGACTGGTGCGTTGAGCAGGCGGAAAGGCTGATGGGGGACATATGAAGGACTCGATGCAGTCGGCTGTGCCGGAAGAGGTGGACAGTCCTGCTCGCCGGGCCCAGCCAACTGGAAGCCTCGCGCGGTGGTTGTTGCGCCATCGGGTGCAGCCGGTGGGGCCGGCGGCAGGCGAGGGGCACACGGAGTCGCATCCCTGGTGGAAGGTGATGTGCCTGACGGGGGTGGACTATTTCTCCAGCCTGGCTTACGTGCCGGCGATCGCCGCGCTGGCGGCCGGCGCGGTTTCCCCGTTGGCGACGCTGCTAATCGTGGCGCTCACCCTCTTTGGCATGCTGCCGATGTATCGACGGGTGACCCGGGAGAGCCCGAACGGGGCTGGGTCGGTGGCCATGCTGGAAGACCTGATGCCGTTTTGGTGGGGCAAGCTGTTCGTGCTGGTCCTCCTCGGCTTCGTGGCCACGTCGTGGATCATCACCATCACCCTGTCCACCGCGGACGCTTCCGTGCACGTAGTGGAGAACCCCTTCTTCCCCGCAGCCCTGCACGGCCACGAGGTCGCCCTGACGGTCGCGTTGCTGCTGGTGCTCGGGGGGGGGTATTCCTCCTCGGGTTCAGCGAAGCGGTCAAGGTGGCCATCCCCCTGGTCGCAGTCTTCCTGGTCCTCAACGCGGTGATCATCGCTGTCGGTGAGACACATGTACTCACCACTCCGGGGGCATGGTCCGCGTGGACGGACGCGCTCGTCGAGAGCGGAGCCGGATTCGGGGATCTCATGGTGCCTGCCCTGCTGGCGTTCCCACTCCTGGTGCTCGGCCTGTCCGGATTCGAAACCGGCGTGAGCATGATGCCGCTCGTCGCCGCCGACGGGCAGACCCCCGAACAGCGGCTGCGCTCGCGTATCCGCAACACCCGTAGGCTGCTCACCACCGCCGCGCTCATCATGAGCGTCTACCTGCTGGCCGCCAGCTTCGTCACCACCGTCCTCATCCCTCACGAGGAGTTCGAGCCCGGCGGAGCGGCCAACGGGCGCGCGCTGGCCTGGCTGGCCCACGAACACGTTGGCGAAGCCTTCGGCACCGCCTACGACATCAGCACCATTCTGATCCTGTGGTTCGCGGGCGCATCCGCCATGGCAGGGCTGGTCAACATCGTGCCCCGCTACCTGCCCGACTACGGCATGGCCCCCGAGTGGGGTCGCGCGGTACGCCCCGTCGTGCTCGTCTACACGGCCCTGGGCATCGTCATCACCATCGCGTTCGACGCCGACGTCGATGCCCAGGCCGGTGCCTACGCCACCGGCATCCTGGCCATGATGGTCTCCGGCGCATTCGCCGTCACAGTCTCGGCCGTACGCCGCCGCCGCGCGACCGCCACAGGCTTCGCTCTGCTCACCGTGATCCTGCTCTACGCCTTGGTGTACAACATCGTCGACAAGCCCGACGGCATCACCATCTCCAGCATGTTCATCGCCGGCACCATCGCCGTGTCACTGATCTCCCGCGTTTCGCGCACCACCGAACTGCGCGCCGACCGCATCGTCTTCGACCCCGCCGCCCGCCGGTTCATCACCGACACCCTCACCCACGACAACGCCATCAACATCATCGCCAACCGCCGCCAGGCCGGCGACCTGGAGGAGTACACCGACAAGGAGCGCGAACAGCGCGGCACCAACCCGGTACCCGGCCCCGCCGACGTCCTGTTCCTGGAAATCGACGTCGTCGACCCCTCCGACTTCAGCGAAACGCTCACCGTCCGCGGTGTCGAAGTCGACGGCTATCGAATCCTGCGCGCCGAAGCCCCGGCCGCGCCGAACGCCATCGCGGCGATCCTGCTCGCCCTGCGGGACGCCACAAGTGTTCAGCCGCACTGCTACTTCGCCTGGGCCGAGGGCAGCCCCCTCACGCACATGTTCCGTTACTTTCTGCTCGGCCGCGGCGACACCGCTCCGGTTACCCGCGAGATCATCCGCAAGTATGAATCCGACCCCGAGCGACGCCCCGGCATCCACGTCGGAGGCTGACCGGTCCCGGGCGGGCCATCCCTTGTTCGTTCGTAGTTCAGCCGCCTGCGAAAGAACAAGGGATGGTCATGGCCGTCTCAGTGGTCGGTGATCATGCCAGCCCGGAGCTTGGCCAGGATGCGGCTGAGCAGCCGGGAGACTTGCATCTGGGAGATGCCGAGTGCGTTGCCGATCTGTGCCTGAGTCATCTCGCGGCCGTAGCGCATCTCGACAATCCTTCGCTCCCGGTCCTCAAGGCGGGCGAGCAGGGGAGCCAGGGCATGAAGGTCCTCCACGATTTCCATCGCGGCGTCGGGTTCACCCAGCGTGTCCGCCATGGTGCGGACCCCGTCGCCGAGGTCGTTGGGCATGTCGAGCGAGCCGGCGGTGTATCCGTTGGAGGCCACCATGCCCTCGATGACCTCTTCCTCGCTCAGCCCAAGCCGCTCAGCGAGCTCCTTGACGGTGGCGGCGTGGTCCAGGGCGGCAGCAAGGTCTTCCTTGGCCCTTGCGAGATCCACCCGCAGTTCCTGCAGTCGGCGCGGCACGTGAACGGACCAGCTGGTGTCTCGGAAGAACCGCTTGATCTCGCCGACGATGTAGGGGATGGCGAAGGTGGCGAACTCGACCTCTCGGGACAGGTCGAAGCGGTCGATGGCCTTGATCAGTCCGATCGTACCGACCTGGACGATGTCTTCGGTCTCGCCGCTGCCCCGAGTGCGGAACCGGCGTGCCGCGAACTTCACCAGTGTCAGGTTCATCTCGATGAGGGTGTTACGCGCGTACTGATACTCGCGCGTGCCCTCTTCGAGGACCTGCAGCCGATCGAAAAACAACTTCGACACAGCCCGTGCATCTTTCGGGGCAACGTTTCCCGCATCCTCGATCCAGGGAAGATCGCCCCTTCGGGCCGGGTCGCCGGCGGGTTCCGTGATGGCCCCCACCCTCGTCGCACCGTTTCTTGCAGAGATGGCCGTCATGTCTTTTCCTTCTCACCGTGCGCCACCTGGGATGGCGCGTGCGTCCTCCGGCTACCGGAGCACGGGCATGCCGAGGTCATGAAATGTGCATTTACTCCATATCTGCGCCATTACCTGTCGGGGATCCGCAGTGGCAGCGCCACGACCTTGCTGCCCCGCCAGGATGACGCTGTGGCACGTGAACTCGCACGAGCCGCACGCCCCGCCGAGCACCTCGTGGACTTCCCTGCGCCCTGGGGTGTGACTGGACCAGCCCGTTCCTCATGCCCAACAGGCACTGTCACTCCGTCAATACAGGAATGGCGACCGCCGGGAGGCCAGTACGAGCTGCTCACCGAACCTCTCGAAACTGCCCCAACGTGTGTAGGGTAGCAACTGTTGTTAGGCGGAAACATGGGACCCCGTTAAGTGGCCCGTTCAAGGACGACCGCAAACTCTCGGTGCCGCCAGTCAAGACCGGCGCTACGAAACCGCCGCCCAGCAAGAGCGAGGCCGCGCCGTCGAAGGCCCGACGAGACCGGCGAGCACAGGGGATTCAAGCTACCGAGACCCGCTCGGGCCGCTGGGTGGACCTGGTCAAGACGAACGCGTCGCCGTGGCAGGCGAAGGGCCACACCGGCCGCACCGCTGTCTTCGGCCTGAACGCGTCCGGGGATCTGGCCGGGACCACTGACACAGGGGACGCAGTTCGCTTACGACTCCTCAAGCACACTGACGAAGATCACCACCCCGGACAGGCGGGTCACGGTCTTCGCCTACGACGCTGAGAGCCGCGTCACTTCGATGCTGCGGTACTTCTTCAACGGCGCGGACACAGGTCTCACCTACACCTACACCTACACCTACACCTACTCCGACTCGGCCACCGCCTCCTCCGCAGTGGGAACGACGGCAGTGACCGACCCCGAGCAGCACGCGACAAAGTACGTGCACGACGACGGGCGCCTCGTACCCGGAGGGTTGGACCCGGCTGGTCGGGCAGATGCCCTCCGCCGGTGCACACCCTCAGAAGTTGCAGGTATACCGGGCTCTTCAGCTGTCCGGAATCGTGTGCTTCTTTCGAATGCGGGGGTAGAGGCTGTCCATGACTACGGCTCGCGGCTTGCCCGACTCCGCCACCGGGTGGTGGTTCTTCCTCGGTGTGACTGCCCTGTACTTGCTTTCCCGCTGGTTCCTGGCCTGGCGTCAGGCGCGCCGCGACGGAGTGAGTGATCCGGTGAGTGCCGCGTTCGCAGATGATGAGCCCGATGAGGCGAACGCGGCGTTGGCTACAGGTGGTTTCCGCTCCTATCGGCAGTTTTTCGGAGTGGTCGGCGCCGCCGTGGTGGTAATTGCCGTTGTCACCTTGGCGGAGGGCGGCCTTCGCCTGGTGCTGATGTGCACGATCGTCCCGGTTCTCGTCATGGCATTGGCGTACCTGGACTTCCGTCAGGCGCAGGCCGCACGTGCGACGACCCGCCCCTAGGTGTCTTGCCTCATGCCGTGATGATCCCGGTATCGGGCGAGGGAGTCTGCCCGCCGACTACGGGCCAGGGCAGACGCTCTGCGGGCTGTTCCGCCGCTGGCAGCGGGACAGATACGGGCCGCGAGTGCAGGTGACAGGGCGTATTCACCACGCGCGAACCGTGCGTACCTGCGTCGGCGCGGGATCCGCTGCACGATCCCGGAGCCGGTCGATCAGGCCAGCCACAGCGGACGTCGGGGAACGGCCGGCGGGCGGCCTCTGGCCTCCGACCGTGTGGACTACAAGGCCCGGCACGCAGTTGAGTCCGGCATCAGCCGGCTGAAGCGCAACCGCGCCGTGGTCACCCCGGTTCGACAGACTGGCAGTCCGCGCCGAGACCAGCATCGGGCGGATTGCCCGCCACCTCACGATCGGGATGGCCGCCGGGGACACTTCTGGACGGCCCACCCTGCACATCAGCATCTTCTAAAGCAAGGCAGCCTGGCGCGCCACGCGGTAGCGGAGGTAGACGACTTTTGAGCTGAAGGTGCGGGTTTCGACGAGTTCGAGATCTACCCGGCGCTCGCGTTGGGGATAGAACGGAATGCCACCGCCAACCAGCACCGGGTAGACCATGGCCCGGTACTCGTCGATCAGACCCAACGCGGCCGCCTCGGCGGCGAGAGTCGCGCCACCGATCGCGATGTCGCCCTTCCCCGGCTCGGCTCGCAACCGCTCGATCTCCTCCGCCAGGCCGCCGGAAGCCAGGCGGGCATTGCCCTGCACCGCCGACAGCGTGGTGGAGAACACCACCTTTGGGAGCGGTTTCCAGAGCGCGGTCCACTCGCGCATTGAGTCGTCGAGCGTTGGATCCTGGTCGGCGGTCTCCCAGTACAGCATCGTCTCGTACAGCCTTCGTCCCAACAGATGGACGCCGACCTGTCGAATCTCGTCGATCCAGAAGCGAAAGACCTCCTCGTCGGGGACCGTCCAGTCGAAGCCGCCGTCCGGCCCGACGATGTAGCTGTCGAGTGAGGCGCTCATCGAATAGGTCACGCTGCGCATCAGGAGTCCTCCTCGGGAGCGGGTTCGACAGTATGACCGCCGGACGCCGCAGGACTCATCACGGCTCGCCGGATCCCATCAGGTCTCCCCGACCGCGCGAGAATCATCACGAAGGACGGCGATCTTGCAAAACGCGGCCCAGGTGGAGCCCCATCCCGGCCTTCGTGATGGCGGGAAGGGAGGCTGGGCGGGGTGCGGACCGTGGAGGCGGGCCCGCATTCCAGCGTCGGGGGGAGGCTGCTGGGGTGCTGTCCCCTCTGCCACCGTTCCGTACGGAAGGAATTCTTTCGCGCGCCGCATGGCAGGGAGCCATGACGCTGACAGGTACCTGGAGCCGGCCGCCCTGCCAGCGTGTGGCCAGGCTTCACTCCGCCGGGCTGGTGCCCTGGCCCGAAGGTTCACCGGCCACCGTTGAGTTGGGGGAACGTGCAAACCCACGGGTTGGGGATTGCGCGCTCCGGGGCCCCGAACACCGCGCTGTGGGCTTGGGGCCCCATCTATGGCCGGCACAGTGGGCCCGCGGCATGAACGACCGACAGATCTCCGATGTGCAGGGTGTCAAGGCGGTTCCCTTCAGTCGGGAAAGGGAACCGCCTTGACACCGTTGCGGACCGAACAGCCCGGCCAGAGCGTGAGGTCAAGCGCCGGGCATGTGCACTGAGCCCGCCGTCAGACGAGTTCGGTGCGGCCGAACAGTGGCGCGTAGCCGGGTGGGAGCTGGATGAGGATGCGGCGCAGCAGGTCCTGGTCGATGAGGTCGGCCAGGGTGCTGAGGACCGCGCCGGTGTCCCAGAGGGCGGTCTGGGATGTGGCGCCCTCGATGAGCAGGGCGACAGCCTCCACGAAGTCCGGAGGGCTGAGCGGTGTGGTGGCCGGCAGTGGATCAAGGAGCAGCGGCTGGCACGGGGCGGGGAGCTGGTCGGCCAGTTCCGTGCGTTCGGCGCCCACCAGGTGGGCGCCCAGCGCGGTCATGACCGCGCGGGTGGCCCGTTCTGCTTCCCGTGCGGTGGTGTACTGGCCGCGGTCCCGGACCTGAGCCAGGTAGTCGTCCCATGCGCTTCCCATGGTGGGCCTCCTTCATCGACGTGCGGCGTGCTTGTCTTCTGGGAATCGCCTGCCCGCGATCGGTCGCCTCAGCCCCGAGACGTGTACATCGCCGGGGCCGGGGCGGGGAAATCACCCGCTTGCCAGGAGGTCTTCGCGGTCAGCGCCGACGTGACTGCCACCGACGGCGAGCGGCATTGGTGCGCGTCCGCAGGCGGGAAGCAACCCTGTTCCGGCCAGTCAGCTCCACCTACAGCTGCGGCAATCGTCACGTCACCTGAATACCGATGAGACAGGTGTCATCATCGGTGTCCGAACGGGTGTGGGTCAGCAGGCTGTCGAGTCGGCGTTCGAGTGTGGGGGCCGGTGCCTTGGCCACGGTGAGCAGCTGCGTGAGGGACTCCTGGACAGCTGTGTCTCTGCGTTCGATGAGGCCGTCGGTGTACATCAGCAGCGTGTCGTGCGGCTCTAGTTGGATTTCGGCCTCCTGGTACTCCGCCTCCGCCAGGACGCCCAGGAGAAGCCCGCCGAGCAGTGGCAGGCTGGTGGCTTCCTGTCCTCGTACCAGTACGGGCGGCAGGTGGCCTGCCCGGGCCCAGCGCAGGACTCGGGTCTCCGGATCGAAGATGCCGCAGACAGCTGTCGCGGTGACGTGTTCGGTCAAGTGGTGCGCCACCATGTTCAGCCACGACAGCAGCTGGCCTGGTCCTGCGCCGGTCACGGCGAGACCTCGCATGGCGTTGCGCAGAACTACCATGCCGGTTGCGGCGTCGATTCCGTGACCGGCGATATCACCGACGCACAGCAGTATCTGCTTTGACGGAAGGGCGACAGCGTCGTACCAGTCACCGCCCACCAGTGACTCGGTTTCCGCCGGCCGGTAGCGTACGGCGATCTGCAGGCCGGGGGCGTCGAGCGGGCCTCGGGCGGGCGGCATGATGGCGTGCTGCAGTTGTAGAGCCAACCGGCTGCGCTCGGCCGATTCTTGTTCGGTGTGCGCGAGTTGGTCGCGGGTGGCGGCGAGCGCCACCTCGGTCCAGTGCTGGGAGGAGATGTCCTGGTAGGCGCCGCGTACCGCGAGGAGCCCGTCGTTGGCGTCCAGGACGGGTTCGGCAATGACCCGGATGTGCCGGGTGACGCCGTCGGGACGCAACAGACGAAAGGCCGTCGATGTCGGCCGACGGTAGTGAAGGACTGCCTGCAGGAATCGGCCGATGGCGACAGCATCGTCCGGGTGCGCATAGTCGGTGAGTTCCTGCAGGGACACCGGATGTTCAGCGGCCGACCTCCCGTACAGGGCGAAGAGCTGCCCGTTCCAGGTGATCTCGCCCGTCATGAAGTTTTCCTCGAAACCGCCGATACGGCCGAGGCGCTGCGCGTGCTGCAGCAGGCTGGCCAGCCGGGCGGTTTCGTCCTCTATGCGCCAGATCAGCAGTACGCCGCCGCCGTGCCGACTGATGCTCAGGTCGGCGACGGAGGTGAGTGGAACCTGGTCCACGAGTGCGGTCAGCGTCATCCGGCGCGCACGGAAGGGCTCTCCGGTGGCGTAGACACGCTCAACCTTCTCGAAGAGTTCGCTGGTACCGGCGGCCATGGGATAGGCCTCCAGGAGCAGCGTGCCGTTGACGGCGCTGCGGGGGCGCCCGGCCGGATCCACGAAGTCGCTGTTCACGTGACGAATGAGGAAGTCGCTGAGGTGACCTTCCGCATCGAGGTGGGGGGTGAGGACCAGCGCCGGGTCGTAAAGCCCGTCGGACAGATTGATCAGTTCGGAGACATCGGCCAGTTCCTGCACTGCCGAAACACGGACACCCGAAGCGGGGAGGCTCTCGAGGGTGTGGGCGCACAGTTCTGCCAGGGCTTCGATCTGGCGCACCACTGCCGGCGGCTGGGGGCTGAGCGGCTGAGGCCAGCAGATTTCCAGTACCCCGTGGATACGGCCGCCGGTTCCTGCGGGAAGAGCGACGCGGCCGCCGTCGGGGGTCTGCGTGTGCCCGATGGAGGGAACACTGGCTTCGGCGAGCGAGGAGACCTGAATGGTGCGGCGCTCGCTGAGTGCTCGGCGGGCGAGGGTCGCTACTCCCGGCGGTACGTATCGCCAGCGTGCCGGCTCGTCGGAGCCGAAGCCGGCGTGGCCGCAGAGTGTGAGTGAGGAGTCCGTACCGGCGGCCCAGACGGCGACGGCTGTGGCCCCCAGCGGGGCGAGGGCGTGATCGAGCAGGGACTCGGCGACCACCTGAGTGTCCCCGGCAGCCAGTACGGCGCTTTCAGCGGTGCGCAGCCGCACCGCGTCGGAGTAGCCGTTCCCTGCTGGGGCTGTGTCATCGGCGCTCGTCCGTCGGACGAAGTCGCCTGCGATGTGCGCGACACGGTCACGGGCGGCTTCGTTGATGACGTCCGCGGCCAGTTCCAGCTGTGACACGCCGGCCTGGTCGGCGAGCTCGGCGAGCTGGCGCATCGCCTGCGCCGGACCGCATTGCAGCCGCTCGACCAAGATGCCCTTGGCGAGTTCGATCAGGGCGCGGCCGTCGGCTGCTGCGTGCGCCGCCCGCACCTCCCCCCGAAGTCGCTCGACCGCGGCTGCCAGGCGGCCGACGGGGGAGTCCTTCCCGGGCACGGACGCTGCAGCCGGCCCGCTCGCGGAAACGGTCTCCGGGCTGCCCCCCGTGAGTCGGGGTAGCAGCAGCGCAGCTGCGTCGGCCGTGTGGATCACCGAGGCTACGGAGAAGCCCTCGCCCGTGTCGCGGCCGGACGTGGGCAGCGCGTCGTGCGCGGCGCGATCTCCGTCATGTTCAGGAGTGCTCATGGCGCTGCTGACTCCTCAGTGGGTGGGCGGTGGGATGCCGTCGAAAAGGGCACGGAAATGCCTGTGGCAGAGTGCAGGCCGACTTGGTCTATCAATCGTTCAGCCATCGGCGGACACAGGCGATGAGGTCGTTGGCGTCCACCGGCTTGGTGACGTAGTCGCTCGCTCCGGAGGCAAGGCTTTTCTCCCGGTCGCCCCGCATCGCCTTCGCCGTGACCGCGATGATGGGCATCCCTGCGTGCTCAGGCATCTGCCGGATCTGGGCGGTCGCTTCGTAACCGTCCATTTCGGGCATCATCACGTCCATCAGGATCAAGTCGATACCGGGGTGCTCGCTGAGCGCCTCGATACCCTTGCGACCGTTCTCGGCATGCAGGACCTGGATGCCGTGCAGTTCCAGAATGCCACTGAGTGCGTAGAGGTTGCGGGCGTCGTCGTCGACGACGAGCACGATGCGGCCATGCAAGCCGGCGTCGATGAGTGGAGACATCTGCTGACGGGTCTCCTCGGACCGCATCAGTGGCACCACGGCGCCGGGCTGCTCGGCCGACAGGTGCAGGGCGATGCGTTCACGCAGCTCGTCCAGACTCGAAAGCAGCTCCAGCGGCCGGTCCTGCGCCCGAGAATGAAGCGCCTGTTCGTCTGCCGCGTCGAGGCGGCGGTTGTTGTGCGCGAGAACAGGAACGTTCTTGAGTGCCGGGTCGCCGTCCACAGCATCCAGGAACTGCAAGGCTTCGGCCTTGGCCATGTCAAGCTCCAGGACCACGCAGTGGAACGGCTCGGTGGCGAGAGCACCAGCGGCTTCCTGCGGACCCACTGCCGTGATGACTTCGATGTCCCCTTGGACGCTGAGGTCGTGACCACCCGCCAGTTCGGCCACCGCGCTCTCGGCAACGAGGGAGAGCAACCCGCGCGGGCGTTCCTCGATCACGAGCAGGCGGCGTGGCTGCCGCGAATGCTCGGCCTTCGTAGCCATCGGGCGCCGCAGTGCCTCGGACTCCTCGGTAGCCTCATCGGTGTCGGCCGCGGCGTCGGTCGGGTGCTCCTGGAAGTCAGCACGGGCGACGGGCAGATAAAGAGTGAAGGAACTTCCCTGGCCGTGCGTGCTCTCGGCGGTGAGCGCTCCGCCGAGCAGATGCGCGATCTCACGGCTGATGGACAGCCCCAGCCCCGTGCCCCCGTACTTTCGACTGGTCGTGCCGTCAGCCTGCTGGAAGGCACCGAAGATGGTTTCGAGCTGCTGCTCGGCGATGCCGATGCCTGTGTCCTTGACGCGGAACGCTACGACAGCGCCCCCGCGGTGGACGGGGTCAGGAAGCTCACCAGCGGCTGCCGGTTCGATGCGCAGCTCCACGCTTCCGTGTTCGGTGAACTTCACCGCGTTGGAGAGCAGATTGCGCAGGATCTGCCGGAGCCGGGAATCATCGGTGAGCAGTTCGACCGGCACACCGGGTGCGGTGGTAATCGTGAAACCGAGGCTCTTCTGCGTGGTCATCGGCCGGAACGTGGCCTCGACGTAGTCGAGAAGCTGCCGCAGTGCGACGCGCTCCGGATGGATGTCCATCTTGCCCGCCTCGACCTTCGACAGATCGAGAATGTCGTTGATCAGCTGGAGCAGGTCCGATCCCGCTGAGTGGATGATGCCTGCGTACTCGACCTGCTTGGCGGTGAGGTTGCGGCTCGGGTTCTGCGCGAGCAGCTGGGCCAGAATCAGCAGACTGTTGAGCGGAGTCCGCAGTTCGTGGCTCATGTTGGCCAGAAACTCCGACTTGTACTTGGACGCGAGGGAGAGTTGCTGGGCACGTTCCTCGAGCTCCTGCCGGGCCTGCTCGATCTCCAGGTTCTTGCCCTCGATGTCGCTGTTCTGGGCCGCAAGAAGGGCGGCCTTCTCCTCCAGCTGCGCGTTGGAGCGCTGGAGCTCCTCCTGCTGGACCTGCAGCTCCTCGGACCGCGACTGCAATTCACCGGCGAGCCGCTGCGATTCGCCGAGGAGCTCGTCGGTACGGGCGTTGGCAACGATGGTGTTGACGTTGACACCCACCATTTCCATCAGCTGCTCGAGGAAGTCACGGTGGACCGGGGTGAAGGCGGTGAACGAGGCGAGCTCGATGACGCCGAGGACCTGATCGTCGACGACGATCGGCAGGACGATCAAGCTGCCGGGTGTTGTCCGGCCGAGCCCGGAGGAAATGCTGACGTAGTCGCCCGGTACTCCCTCGGCGGCTATGGTGCGGCGGCTGCGGGCGGCTTGGCCGACGAGGGATTCACCAAGCTTGAAGCGGAGGTGGCCGACGCTGCCTTGCGGGCGCCCGTACGACCCGACGAGTCTCAGTTCCGTACCCTCCGCGGCCTCCTCTGCGAGGTAGAAGCCGCCGTACTGGGCGCACACCAGCGGGGTGAGTTCGTCCATGACCAGCTCACCGACGACATCCAGGTCCCGGTGCCCCTGCATCAGGCCGGAGATGCGGGCGAGATTGGACTTCAGCCAGTCCTGCTCCTGGTTGGCGCGCGTTGTCTCACGCAGGGAGCCGACCATGGAGTTGATGTTGTCCTTGAGCTCCGCGACTTCGCCCGAGGCATCGACGGTGATCGACCGCGTCAGGTCTCCCTCCGCGACGGCACTGGCGACTTCCGCGATGGCACGCACCTGGCGGGTCAGGTTTCCGGCCAGCTCGTTCACGTTCTCGGTAAGACGCTTCCAGGTACCGGAAACGCCCTCGACCTCCGCCTGACCGCCCAGGCGGCCGTCACTGCCAACCTCACGGGCGACCCGGGTGACCTCAGCGGCGAAGGACGACAACTGGCCGACCATCGTGTTGATGGTGGTCTTCAGTTCCAGGATCTCGCCCTGCGCGTCAACGTCGATCTTCTTCGACAGATCACCGTTGGCTACAGCAGTGGTGACCAGGGCGATGTTGCGTACCTGCCCGGTCAGGTTGTTCGCCATGGAATTGACGTTGTCGGTGAGGTCCTTCCATGTGCCGGCGACGTTCGGCACGCGGGCCTGACCGCCAAGCCGTCCCTCTGTGCCGACCTCCCGTGCGACACGGGTCACCTCGTCGGCGAACGCGGACAAGGTGTCCACCATCGTGTTGATGACCTCGGCCAGAGCGGCGACCTCGCCCTTGGCCTCTACCGTGATCTTCCGTGACAGGTCACCGCGCGCCACGGCATTGGCCACGTCGGCGATCGAGCGGACCTGGCCCGTGAGATTGGAGGCCATCACGTTGACGTTGTCGGTGAGGTCCTTCCAGGTACCCGAGGCCCCCCGGACGGTGGCCTGCCCTCCCAGGTTGCCTTCGGTGCCGACCTCGCGCGCGACGCGGGTGACCTCGTCGGCGAAGGCGGAGAGCTGGTCGACCATCGTGTTGATGGTCTCCTTCAGTTCCAGGATCTCGCCCCGCGCGTCGACGCGGATCTTCTGTGTGAGGTCGCCTTGGGCGACGGCCGTCGTGACCTCGGCGATGGAGCGCACCTGCGCGGTCAGGTTGTCGCCCATGACGTTGACCGACTCGGTGAGGTCCTTCCAGGTACCGGAGACCCCCTTGACGTCGGCCTGCCCTCCGAGGCGCCCTTCGGTGCCGACCTCGCGTGCGACGCGGGTGACCTCGTCGGCGAAGGCGGAGAGCTGGTCGACCATCGTGTTGATGGTGTTCTTCAGTTCCAGGATCTCACCGCGCGCGTCGAC
>NZ_JBHXQO010000029.1:0-94118 GCF_042717135.1 Streptomyces sp. NPDC058620 | reverse complement strand
ACACCCTGACCGTGCAGGGCGGCGCGGCGACCACCGAGGACCACATCAAGTACGGCTGGAACTACGCGCTGCTGGTCGCCGAAGGACCGTCCACCCGCTCCCTGGTCCCCGCACCCATGCTGCGCGGTATGGCGGAGGGCCGCATCGTGCGGTTCGAGGAGATCACGCGCTGCCCCCTGGAGGTGCAGGACTCGCTCCTCTCGCTGCTGTCCGAGCGGGTCGTGGCCATCCCCGAACTGGCCGGTCCCGACGGCATGGTCTTCGCCCGGCAGGGATTCAACGTCATCGCGACCGCCAACACCCGTGACCGGGGCGTCAACGAGATGAGCGCTGCCCTCAAGCGCCGCTTCAACTTCGAGACCGTGTTCCCGATCCCGGACCTGGACACGGAGCTGGCGCTCGTCGAGGCGGAGGTGACGACGCTGCTGGAGCGTTCCGGTGTGGAACCGCCGCCGGACCGGGACGTGCTGGAGGTGCTGGTCGGCACGTTCCGTGAGCTGCGCGCGGGCGCGGGCGCGAAGGACGGGGCACAGGGACGGCCGTCGGCGGTGATGAGCACCGCGGAGGCGGTCTCCGTCGCCCATGCCGTCGGCGTACGGGGCTGGTTCCTGCGGGGGGAGCCGGGCAGTGCCGCCGACGTGGTGGCCTGTCTGGCGGGTACGGCGGCCAAGGACAGTCCGGAGGACCTGGCCCGTCTGCGCCGCTATCTCGAACAGCAGGTACCGCGCCGCCGCGGCCCGGCCTGGCAGGCCCTGTACGACGCACGCCATCTGCTGGCGGACTGATGTCCACGGTGTTCCTGGGGGTACGTCACCACTCCCCCGCCTGCGCACGGCTCGTCGAACGGACCATCGCCGAGCTGCGGCCCGCCCATGTGCTGGTGGAGGGCCCGGCCGAGATGAACGGCCGGCTCGACGAGCTGCTGCTCGGACACGAGCTGCCGGTCGCCGTGTTCAGCCACTACCGGGACGGACAGCGGGCCGCCACCTCCTGGGCGCCCCTGTGCGACTACTCCCCCGAGTGGGTCGCCCTGCGCGCCGGCCGCGCGGCCGGGTCCGAGGTCCGCTTCATCGACCTGCCGGCCTGGCACCCGGCGTTCGCGGAGCGCACGAACCGGTACGCCGACGCGGAGGCCCGGTACGCGGAGGCGACGGAGCGGCTGTGCGAGAGCTTCGCGGTGGACTCCCCGGACGCCCTCTGGGACCGGCTGTTCGAAGTCGAACCGGACGACGGTCTGTCCGAGCGCCTCGACGCGTACTTCGCGCTGGTACGAGGTGACGCGGAAGCCGACGCACGGGACCGGGCGCGCGAGTCGTACATGGCGACGTGGGTCCGGGCGGCCACCGCGGAGGCGGGGGGACGCCCGGTCCTGGTCGTGACGGGCGGCTTCCACCAGCCCGCGCTGCGCGCACTGGCCGCCGCCCCCGCGCACCCGGGCGCGGAGGGGCACGCCGACGGCGAGCCGTGGCCCCAGCGCGAGGACGGCTGGCCGGAGGTGCCCGCACCGCCGGATGCCGCCCTGGCCGGGAGCTATCTCGTGCCGTACTCCTTCCGCCAGTTGGACGCGTTCGCCGGCTACCAGTCGGGCATGCCGTCGCCCGGCTACTACCAGAAGGTGTGGGACGCGGGACCGGAAGCGGCCGCCGAGGACCTGCTGCGCGGGGTCGTGGAGCGGCTGCGCGCCAAGCGATACCCGGTCTCCACCGCCGATCTGATCGCGGCCAGGAGTCTCGCCCAGGGGCTCACCGCCCTGCGCGGCCATCCCGGCCCCGCGCGGATCGATGTCCTGGACGGCCTCGCGGGCGCCCTGGTCACGGATGATCTGGACACTCCGCTGCCGTGGACCACGCGGGCCACGCTCGCGGCGGGCACCCATCCCGCGATCGTCGAGATGGTCGCGGCGTGCAGCGGTGAGCGGACGGGGCGACTGCACCCGGACACGCCCGCGCCGCCGTTGGTGCACGATGTCGCGGCGCAGCTCGCACGGCACGGACTCGACGGCCACGCGCCGGCGTTCCGCCTCGACCTCACGGAGGCCGGGGATCTGGAGCGCAGCCGGGTGCTCCACCGGCTCCGGGTGCTCGGCATCCCCGGCCGCAGCCGGACCGCCGGCCCCGAACACGGCGTCGACCCGGTCTTCACCGAACGGTGGGAAGCCGTGCCGGCCCCGGGCCGCGAGGCCGCGCTCGTCGAGGCGGGCGCGTACGGGGCGAGCCTCGCCGAGGCCGCCGAAGCCGCCCTCACCGAGCGGGCGCACGACACGGGGGCGGCGGCCGGACGCCTTGCGGGCACCCTGTTCGACGCGGTGCTGTGCGGGGTGGCAGAGGTCTCCGAACCCCTCCTCGACCAGCTGGCCCGCAGGGTGGACGGGCTGAAGACGCCAGGACCGCTCGGTGACGTGCTCGCCACCGCGCTCGGACTGTGGCGGCACGACCGGGTGTACGGAGTGGCCGGAGGCTCGCTGCTCACGTCCGTGATCGACCGCGCGGTGGCCCGGCTGCTCTGGCTCCTGGAAGGCGCACGCGGCGGTACGGGAGTGGACACCCCACGGCTGCGGGCCGTGACCGCGGTGCGCGACGCGGTGCTCCACGCCCCCGAGTTGCTGTCGGTGACCCGCCGGACCACCGCCGATGTGGCCGGGCGGATCAGCCGTGACACGGCCGCCCCCCACGACCTGCGGGGCGCGGCGTTCGGGCTGCACCGCACGCTGGCCCCCGGTGCCCCGGGCGACCCCGGGCCCGTGGTGCGTACGATCGCCGCGGCCGGCACGGACGCGCTCGGTGACTGGCTGGCCGGGTTGTTCGCGCTCGCCCGCGAGGAGCTGACCGGGCGCGCGGAGCACGGCGGTGCGGAGTCCCTGATCGAGGTGCTGGACGGTCTCGTCGGCGCCCTGTCCGACGGCGAGTTCCTGTCGGGGCTGCCCGCTCTGCGCCAGGCATTCGCCTATTTCCCCCCGCGCGAACGCGAACGGATCGCGGCGCTGCTGCTGGAGCGGCGCGGTGTGCGGGGTTCCTCGCGCACCCTGTTGCGTACCACCGGGGACCCGCTGATGATCGCCCGCGCCGGCGCGCTGGAGGAGAACGTGTCCCGTCTGCTGGCCCGCTACGGACTGGGAGCCGCCTCATGACCGCACCCGAGGCCGTACCCGAGCCCGTCTCCGAGCCCGTGCCCGGAGCGCCGGACGCTCCCGACGCGGGGCTGGAGCGCTGGCGGCTGATCCTGGGCTCCCCCGCCGAGTCGCATACCGGGCCTCTGGGCCGGGGCGCCGCCGCACAGGACGCCGCGCTCGACTGGCTCTACGGCCGGGACCCCGACCTCGGCCGGCGAGGCGTCAGGCGTGCCGGTTCGAGTGTCCCGCGCGAGGGCGGTGACGGGGCGTCGCCGGTGACCGCCGTCGACTGGCTGGACGACATCCACCAGCTGTTCCCGAAGGACACCATCGAGCGCCTGGAGCGCGACGCGGTCGAGCGGTACGGCATCCAGGAGATCGTCACCGATCCGGCGGTGCTGGAACGGGTCGAGCCGAGCGCGACCCTGCTGCGCGCCGTGCTGCGTACGAAGCATCTGATGAACCCGCAGGTGCTGCGGCTCGCCCGGCGGATCGTCGATTCGGTCGTCAGGGATCTCCTGGCCCGCCTGCGGCCCGAGATCCGCCGGTCGTTCCACGGCGCCCGGTCCCGGCGGCCGAGCCGGGTCCCGCTGGCCAGGGACTTCGACTTCAAGCAGACGGTGCGGGCCAACCTCGCCCACTACCAGCCGCAGGAGCGGCGCCTTCTCATCGAGCGCGCTCACTTCCACTCGCGGACGCAGCGGCAGCTGACCCAGTGGCAGCTGATTCTCCTGGTCGACCAGTCGGGGTCGATGGCCGGATCGGTGATCCACTCCGCGGTCACGGCCGCCTGTCTGTGGGGACTGCCCGGCCTCAAGACCCATCTCGTCGCCTTCGACAGCGACGTGGTGGACCTGACCTCCGACGTGACCGATCCGGTCGAGCTCCTGATGCGGGTCCAGCTCGGCGGAGGCACGGACATCGCGCGGGCCGTGGCGTACGGGGCCGGCCTGGTGGAGAACCCGCGCCGCACGATCGTCGTGCTGATCACCGACTTCTACGAGGGAGGCGACGCCTACCGGCTGGTGCGGTCGGTGCGCGCGCTGGTGGAGCAGGGCAGTACGGTCCTCGGGCTCGCGGCGCTCGACGAGGAAGCCGATCCCGACTACGACCGGGAGCTGGCCGGACGGCTGGCCGATGCGGGGGCGCACGTGGGGGCGATGACACCGGCGCGGCTGGCCGAGTTCGTCGCGGAGAGGCTGGGCCGATGACGACGGACGCGACGCGTACGCAGGGGCCAGCGGTCCGGGCCGGCCTGCTGGCCCTGACGCCGGACACACTGGCCGCCCTCACCAACCGCGGTCTGGTGAAGCGGGCCACGAAGGAACTGGCCGCGGGCACGGTCCCCACCGTGACGACCGGCCCCGACGGCACGGTGCACGCCCGCCACGCGGACGGATCGGCCACCTCGTTGCCGCCGGGCACGGGCCTGGACAACGGCACGTGCAGTTGCGCGGCGTCCGGGGTGTGCCGTCACCTCGTCGCCCTCGTCCTCGCCTGCCAGAGCGCGGACCCTGGCGGTGCGGACTCGGTGTCCGCACCGGAGACCGGTGCCGCCGGGCCCGACTCTCCCGAGGCCCCGGCCGGCTCCCCCACCCCGGCTCCACCGCCCGCCCCCGCCTGGTCACCCGGATCGGTGGGCGACGACGAGTTGCGTGCCGCCTTCGGAGCGCCCGCGCTGGCCGCTGCACGGCGCGTCCTCGACGGCGGATACGGTGCGCGCGTCCACCGCCCCACCGCGGAACGGCCCGAGCCCTGGGTGGAACTGCCCGCGTGCACGGTGCGGTTCCCGGTCCCCGGCGAGATCGCGTACGCGCTGACGGACGCGTCCACCGTCCGGCGCGGGGAAGTGGTGGCCCTGGCCGTCTGGGCGTTCCGGGCCGCCGACGGGGAAGGGGCGCACGAGGTCACCGTCCAGGTCGGCGGGCGGACCGCCCCGGAGGCCACCACCTGGCACCAGCTGGACTCGGTGGCCGGTCTCGCCGACGAACTGCTCCTCTCGGGCGTCGCCCACTCCGGTCCCGTGCTGGCCGCCGCGCTCACGCGCGCCGGTGAGGCGCTGAGCGCGGAATCCCTGCACTGGCCGGCCGGCGCGGTCGGTGAACTGGCCGACCAGCTCTCGGCGTACGGCACGCGCGGCGCCCACTACCGACCCGAGCTGGTGGCCGCGCTGCTCACGGAGATCCACGCGCGGCGCCGGGCCGCCGCGCTGCCCGGTGTGCTGGGGACGCAGGAGGCCGGGACGACACCGCTGCGCCGGGTCCGCCTCACCTCGCTCGGCTGCCGCGTCCGCACCACCCCCACGGGCTCCGCCGCCGAGGTGTACGTCGCCCACCCGGGAGCGGCCACCGTCCTCGTAATCCGCAAGGAGTGGGCCACGTCCGAGGGCCGGGGCCGGGAGGCGACGGAGACGACGGGCCACCAGTTGGCAGGCCGCCGCCTCCTCGGGACGACGCTCGCCAAGCTGGCCACAGGAAACCTGGTCAGCGAGAGCGCGCGGCGGACGGCAGGCCGCGTCCTGACGATCGCGGGCAACAGGCTCGGCGCCACGAACATCACGCCGGTCGGTGTGGCTTGGACGGAGCTTCCCGAGCCTCTGCTCGTACGCGACCTCGCCGCGCTCACCGCCGGTTGGGAGGGCCGGCCGCCGCGCCTGATCCGTCCGAGGATCGAGGCGGAGACCGTGCGCGTCATCGCGCTCTCGGAGGTGGAGCACGTCGGCTACGACCCGGCCGAGCAGCAACTGGAAGCGGTCGTACGGGACGAAGCCGGCAACCACGCACGCGTACGGTCCGGCTACCGCCCGGAGTGCCCCGGCGCCCTCGACGCCCTGGCGGACGCCCTGGAGAGCGGCGCCACGCACCTCAGCGGTTCGGTGTACCTGTCGGGCGGCTCCGTCCGGATCGACCCGATCGCGGTCCTGGCGCCGGCGGGAGTGACCGTGCCCGACCTCGCCCCCGGTGACGGATCGGCCGCGCTGGAGGCCGTGGTGCGGCAGTCACCCGATCCGCTGACCGCCGCCCTGGACGAGGCGATCGCCGCCCTCGCCTCCGTCGCCCACGGCGGGCTGCGGCATCTGACGGACCCGGCGCGGGCCCGTCTCGACGACGCGGCGACCGCGCTGTCGCGGACGGGCCTGGCCCGGGCGGCGACGCTGGTGCGGGCGTTGCCGCGCGCGGCCGGCGGGGCCGGGCAGGACGGCGACGCCCGCTCCGCCGCCTGGCTGGAGGCCCAGCTGCACCTGCTGGTCAGCAGCGAACTACGGGCCCTGGAATCGCCCTGACCTCACGGCTTGTCGAGATGGCCGAGACCCGGGTGGACCTTCATGTACCCGTCGAGCAGACGGCGGGCGACGGTGACCGAATCGACCAGGGGGTGCAGGGCGAACGCCCGTACCGCTGCCGCTCGGGAGCCCGTGTCCGCCGCGTCGAGTACGGCGCGCTCCACGGCCTTGACCGCCGTGACCAGGCCCACCGCGTGGTACGGCAGCGGGTCGACGGCGACGGGGCGGGCCCCGTTCGCGTCGACGAGACAGGGCACCTCGATCACCGCGTCCGCGTCCAGCACCGACAGGGTCGTGCGATTGCGGACGTTCAGGATCAGGGAGGTCCGTTCGTTGCGGGCGACGGCCCGCATCAGGGCGAGGGCGACCTGCTCGTACCCGCCGGACTCCAGATCGCTCTCCTCACGTGCACCGGCCCCGGCGACGTCGCGGTTCTCCGCCATGTACGTGGCCTCGCGCTCCGCGCGCGTCCGGTCCCACGTGGTCAGCGGTGGCGCGGCAGGGTCCTTCATCCGCGCGTAGAAGCCCTCCTGCTGCTCCCGGAGGAACGCACCGCGGGTCTGCTCGGCCTGCTGGTAAGCGCGTACCGCTTCCCGGTTGAAGTAGTAGTAGTGCAGGTATTCGTTGGGGATCGCGCCAAGCGAGCGCAGCCAGTCGGCGCCGAAGAGCCTGCCTTCCTCGAAGGAGCCGAGCAGTTCCGGGTCGGCGAGCAGGCGCGGGAGTTCGTCACGGCCGTCGACGTACAGCCCGCGCAGCCACCCGAGGTGGTTGAGACCCACGTAGTCGATCCGGGCCCGGTCCGGATCGGCGCCGAGGACTCTCGCGATACGGCGGCCGAGTCCCACCGGCGAGTCGCAGATCCCGATGACCCGGTCGCCGAGGTGCCGGGACATGGCTTCGGTGACCAGTCCCGCCGGGTTGGTGAAGTTGATGACCCAGGCGTCGGGAGCGAGCCGGGCGATGCGCCGGGCGAGTTCCACCGCGACGGGCACGGTGCGCAGTCCGTACGCGATACCGCCCGCGCCGACCGTCTCCTGGCCCAGGACGCCTTCGTCGAGCGCCACCCGCTCGTCGGCCGCGCGGCCCTCCAGGCCACCGACGCGGATCGCGGAGAAGACGAAGTCCGCCCCGCGCAGCGCCTCGTCCAGGTCGGTGGTGGCGACGACGGCGGGAGCGTCAGCGATTCCCCCGGCCTGCTCGCCCAGGACGCGGGCGACGGCAACGAGCCGGTCCGCGTCCGTGTCGTACAGCGTCACGTGCGTCACGCGGCCCTCGGCGTGATCGCCGAGAAGTGCCCCGTACACCAGAGGCACCCGGAATCCGCCACCGCCAAGAATTGTCAGCTTCACGCTGCTCGATGGTACGGAAGTCGACGCCCGCGCGGACCGAGGACCCGCGCGGGGGGCGGGGGGGGGGCAGTTGCCCCCCAACCCCCGAGCCACCGGCAACCCCCCCCCGCAATTAATTGTCCGCTTCCCGCGGCCCGTGTGTACCCAAGACCCCGCCCGCGCGGACCGAGGACCCGCGCGGGCGTCGACGGTGCGTCAGTACCCGCTCCACCAGCGCGACACGGCCTGCCACAGCCGGGCCGGTGCGCCCGCCCTGCGCTGCGCGGGAATCGCGGGTGCCCCGTCCGGCGCTCCCGGCTCCCGCGGGGAGGTGCCTGGGGCGTGGGCGGGCGGCGGAACGGACGTGCCGTGGGCCGGCGCGGAGGTGGACGGGGCCGGGGACGAGACCTCCCAGTCGCTGCGCGGCCGTGGGGGCCGGCTCATCAGCGTCAGAGGGTCGGCGTCGATCTCCTGCTGCGGGCCCGGGGCGAACTTCACCGGCAGTTCCACCAGATGCCGGGACATGATGTTCCCGATCCAGCGCAGCTCGCTCTCCTCGACGCCGAGCTCCATGTCCGGCAGGCGCATCAGCAGCGCGTCGACCCCGACGTCCGCGATGGCCCGCCCGATGTCCTGACCCGGGCACTCGTGGGGGCCGCCACTGAAGGCCAGGTGGGCGCGGTTGCCCTCCATGTTGGCGCTGAGGTCGGGCCGTACGTGCGGGTCGGTGTTGGCGGCCGCGATGCCGACGAGCAGGGCGTCGCCCGCCTTGATCTGCTGGCCGCCCAGCTCCGTGTCTCCCACGGCCCAGCGGCCGAACACGGCGGTGAACGGCGGCTCGTCCCAGAGGGTCTGCTCCACCGCTTCGGGGACCGTCATGTGGCCGCCGCTGAGCCGGGCCCGGAACCGGGGATCGGTCAGGACCATGCGCAGCACGTTGGCGATCAGGTTGGCGGTCGACTCGTACGCGGCGATGAGGATCAGGCGGAGATGCTCCGTGACCTCGACGTCGGTCAGCGAGGCGGGGTGCTCCAGCAGCCAGGACGCGAAGTCGGGGGCGGGGTCGGCGCGCCGGCGCTGGACGAGCCGGCTGAGTGCGCTGACCACATGGGCGTTGCTCGCGACGGCGGTCTCGGTGCCACGGGTCATGTCCCGGGCTGCCTGCACGAGGCGGTCGTCGTACTCCTCGGGCATGCCGAAGATCGCGCACATCACCATCATCGGCAGATGCTCGGCGAACTGACTGACGACGTCGGCGGTGCCCTTGAGGCAGAAGTCGTTGACGAGCCGGTTACTGAAGCGGTTGACGTGCCGGCGTACCCCGCGGGTGTCGATGCGCGCCATGCTGTCGGTGACCGCGCCGCGCAGACGCTCATGGTTCGCGCCGTCGGCGAAGACGCAGACCGGCTGCCAGGTGAAGATCGGCGCGAGCGGGTGGTCGGGGGCGACGCTGCCGTCCTGGAGGGCCCGCCAGCGCCGCGAGTCCCGGGAGAACTGCGAGGGCGTCCGGGTCATGTGCAGGTTCTCGCTGTGCCCCAGGACCAGCCAGGCGGGCACGTCTCCGTGCAGCAGTACGGGTGCCACCGGGCCGTGCTCGGCACGCAGTTTGTCGTAGAGGCCCGCCGGGTCGTTCTCCGCCTCGGGGCCGTAGTACCGGCGCAGTCCGCCGGGGGCGAGGCCATGGGCGGGGCACTCGGGGGGCGGCACCGGCCCCGGGGCCGTTCCGGGTTCGTGGTGGAAGGGCGTGGTCACAATCGCTCCAGGGGTCGGGCCGCCCGGTGTCGGGCGAAAGGCGCACGGGGTACGGTCGCGCGCGGGAAGAGAAGGCGTACGGGGTCCGGCCGCGCGTGCGGGACGCGCGCGGCCGGAAGGTGCGCGCGGGGGCGTGCGCGGGCGCCGCGAGCGCGCACCTTCGTCAGGCAAGGGGAACGGCGAGGCTGTGCAGATACCGCATCAGGGTCATCAGCACGTCACGGCTGGAGACCCGCAGCCGGGCATCGCAGTCGATCATCGGGACCTCGTCGGGCAGGTCGAGTGCGGTACGCAGCGCCTGGACCGGGTGGTGCGGCGCGTCGGGGAAGGTGTTGACGGCGACGACGAACGGCACGCCGCGCTCCTCCAGCCGGCCGATCACATCGAAGCTGACCTCCAGCCGCCGGGTGTCGATCAGGACGACCGCCCCGAGCGCTCCTTCGAACAGCCCGTTCCACAGGAACCAGAAGCGCTCCTGGCCCGGGGTGCCGAAGAGGTAGAGGATCAGTTCCTCGCTGAGGCTGATCCGGCCGAAGTCCATGGCGACGGTGGTGGCGGTCTTGCTCTCCACCCCGGCGTTGTCGTCCACGCCGACGCCGGCCTGGGTCATGGTCTCTTCGGTCGTCAGGGGCCGGATCTCGCTCACCGAGCCGACCATCGTGGTCTTACCGACCCCGAATCCGCCGACGATCACCACCTTCACCGCGGCTGTGGCCGTGGTGGGTAGGACGTCCTCGCTCCGGGGGCCAGTGATCGTGTCAGAGCCTCTGAAGTCCATGCATCACCGCTTCGAGAAGGGATCGGTCCGGGAGGGTGGCGCGGACGATGGGCGCACGCGATTCGATCTGTTCGCTCGCGAGCAGTTCGGTCAGGAGCGAGGTCACGACGCTGAAGGGCAGGCTCAGATAGGCCGAGATCTCGGCGACGGACAAGGGCGCCCGGCAGAGCCGCAGGATCGCGGCCTGCTCCGGCTGGACCGTCGGCGAGGGTTCCGCCTGGGAGACAACCATCGTGACGAGGTCGAGCGCGGCACGCTCGCCGTCGGGATCGCCGGTGATGACGTACAGCCGTTCCGGATCGCTCAGCGCCGGGTCGGCCTTTCGGCGTTCTCGTCGGGGAGCACTCATCCGGCCTGCCCGTCGTGTCGGGGCGGGCTCGAGAGATGGGCACCGATCCGGACGACCATGTCGCGCATGCGTGCTCCCACCAGTCCGGCGTCGACCGTCTCATCGGCCAGAACCGCGAGGTACGAGCCTGCTCCGGCGGCCATCAGATAGAAGAAGCCACCGTCGACCTCGATGACGACCAGACGCATCAGGCCGTCGCTGTAGGGGATTTCGGAGGCGACGGCGGCCGCCAGGCTCTGCAGCCCGGCACAGGCCGCCGCGAGACGGTCGGCGACGTCGGGGTCGCCGCCGTGCCGGGCGATGCGCAGGCCGTCGGAGGAGAGCACCACGATCTGGTGGATGCTCGGCACGTCGTCGGCCAGTTCCTTGAGCATCCAGTCCATGTTCCCGCGCTGCTGGATCACTTCAGGTCTCCCTTGTCCCACGCATCATCAGAGTCCTCGTCGTTCTTCGGTTCCTGGGGCACACCGTTGACGGCCTGGGTGAACGCCTCCAGCCAGAGCCCGGGCGGCGGCGGTTCGCCGTTGACCCGCCCTCCGTTGTGCCCGTTCTGCGCTCCCGCGGCAGGGACGGCGGGCTGTTGTGCCGCCTGCTGCGGGAGGTTGTGCGAACCGAGGGGGGCGCGGCCGCGGCTGCGGCGCTGCGGGAGTCCGCCCGCGGTCCATTCGGTCACCACCGGGACGTCGTCCTCCAGGGCGGACGCCGGGACCGGGCCCGTCGGGGTGGCCGGCTTCTCCGTGTATCCGGGCATGCCCGCGGCGACCGAGGGAGGCAGTTCCGTGGACACGGGCCGGGGCTTGCGCTTGCCGGGCGGCGGGACGACGTGCTGGAGCTGCGACATGTCGAGCGAGCTCTGGGGCCGCGAGGTGGCGCCGATGCCGTGGGCGATACCTGGCGCGGGTCCCGTGGTGAGCATTTCGCGCGGCACGATGACCACGGCACGCACCCCGCCGTAGGCGGACTGCCGCAAGGAGACCTGGAGTTGGTACATCCGGGAAATCCGTCCGACGACGGCCATGCCGAGGCGCGGGGACTCTCCGAGGTCGTTCATGTTGATGCCGGCCTGTGCCTGGGCGAGCATGTTCTCGGCCCGGGCGCGGGCCTCCTCGCTGAGGCTGACGCCGCCGTCCTCGATCTCGATGGCGATGCCGGTCTGGACCTCGACCGCGGTGACGTGCACACGGGTCTGCGGCGGCGAGTAGCGCGTCGCGTTGTCCAGGAGTTCGGCGCAGGCGTGGATGAGGGGTTCGACCGAGGTGCCGACGATGGCGACCTTGGCGATCGAGTGCAGATCGACGCGCTGGTATTCGAGGATCCGGGACATCGCACCGCGCAGCACGCTGAACAGCGGTACGGGCTTGGGCCATTGACGGCTGGGGCGGGCCCCGCCGAGCACGGCGATGGAGTCGGCGAGCCGTCCGATCAGCGCGGTGCCGTGGTCGATACGGAGAAGGTCGTCGAAGACCTCGGGGTTGCGACCGTGGTGGTCCTCCATCTCCCGCAGCTCGCTGGCCTGCCGGTGGACGATGGCCTGCACACGACGGGCGACGCTGACGAACGCGCGCTGCGCGGAGTCACGCATCGCCTCTTCGTTGTCGATGATGTCGAGGATCTGGAAGACCAGGCCGCGCAGGGCCTCGGGAAGGTTGCGGTACGAGGCGTCCGCGTCGACGATGTCGCGCATCACCTCTTCGGGCGAGTTGCTGGCACGCAGCCGGCGGATCGCGGCCGGCAGCAGCTCCTTGGTCATCCGCACGGTCTCCGCGTCGTGCGCGGCGATGCGGTGCTCCAGGTAGGCGATGCGCTGTTCGTAATGCGCACGCTGGACGCTCATGGCGCGGCGGCGCCGGTTGAGTACGACGGTGAGCGCGGCGACCACGAACGTGGCGATCGCACCGCACCAGATGACTGGTATCCGCGCGGGCTCGGTCACCAGAGCCGCGCCGGCGGCAGTGGCACCGGCCATCAGCACAAGGGGCAACAACACAGCTCGGACTACGGGGATTTCTCGGTCAATCGGCGGTGATTCAACACGAACCATCTAAACCCTCTGGCGGTTGATTCGGGGGGCATTCGGAAGATCTGCGCACTTGTGATGACAGTCGTGAACAAGTGCTCGAATTCATATCAACTCGACTTCGATGCGCGTGAGCTTAGCCAGATCAGAACACCGCTTCGGCATATTCACCCAACCCCCTGCGCGAGCACTCCGGCGGTAATACACTCACCAGTTTTTGCACTCAACGGCACCGGGCGTGCGCGGGGAGTAATCGGTGGCGATGGTGCGCGAGTCCGGCGCCACGGCGTCCCGGGGTGCGGGATGCTGAAGTACCGCACGCACGACTCGGCCTGACGGTTCGTCGGGAGTGCCCCGAAAGGGCTCACACCGAAGAGGGAATATAAACGACCTATTCGATTCCTGAGCGAATTCTTCCGTCCCTCACAACGGGACAGAGGTACAGGTGATCGAACCGGATCGAAAGGAGCAGATTCATGACCGAAGGACTGATTCACCGAAAAGAAGCCATCGCGGCGACGCGGGGCTGCACCATCGAGTCACTGGACACCGGCCTCCGGCTGATGCGGCTTTTCCTCACCCACGACACGGTCACCGTCTCCGAGGCCGCCGAGCTGCTGGCCGTCGGCCGGTCCACCGCGCACAGGGTGCTCTTCACCCTGGAGGGGCGCGGCTTCGCGACGCGGGACCCCTCCGGCCGGGGGTACTCGGCGGGGCCCGAGCTGATCCGGCTCGGCCGGCCCGCCGGCTTCGGTGCGGGACTGCGGGCGCGGCTCGGAGACGTACTGGAGGACGCGGCCCGGCGTACCGGCGAGACCGTGCAGAGTGCCGCGCTGATCGGGGACCGGGTCATCGTCACCGACGGCCGCGAGTCGTCCCAGCCGGTACGGGTGGCGCTGGAGATGTGGCGTACGCACCCCGCTCACGCGACTTCGGGCGGCAAGCTGCTGCTCTCGCGGATGACGGCCGATCAGGTGTGCGTCCTGTATCCGCAGGAGACGCTGCCCGCCACCACCCCGCACACACTCACCTCACGTGCGGCGCTGCTGGACGAGCTGGCGGAGGTCCGCGACCTCGGTCAGGCGTTCAGCCGCGGCGAGTCGGTGCGGGGCATGAACGCCGTGGCCGTCCCGCTCGGCGGGGCGGGCCCCCGTGACCGGCTGGCCCTCATGGCGTCGGCGCCGGCCGATCGTGGTGACGACACGGCTCTGGCGGAGTTCGCGCGCCAGTTGCGGCGCTCGGCCTCGCTGCTGGTGTCGGCGGACACGTCCTGATCCCGCGGGGCCGGGTCAGCGGCGGGCGCCGCCGATGCGGCCCTCCAACTGCACCAGCAGTTCGCTGAGCTGCGCGCTCAGCCGGCTGCGGGCCCCGTCGTCGAGACCGGAGAGCACGGCGCGTTCGTACGCGAGCTGTTCGGGCAGCAGCCGGTCGACCAGGGCACGGCCCTCCTCGGTGAGGCGGACGTGGGCGACCCTGCGGTCACGGGCGTCGCCGCGACGGTCGACGAGGCCGCGCTCCTGGAGGGCGCGGAGCCGTTTGGTGACGGCGGCGCCCGACGAGAACGTCTCGCGGGCCAGCTCGCCGGGCGTGAGTTCGCGGTCGGTGCGGCGGACCGCGCCGAGCAGGTCGAACTCGGCGCGCGTCAGTCCGGCCGAGCGCAGCGGGGCGTCCTCCGCCTGCTGGAGGAGGGCGGCACAGCGGTTGATGCGGCCGATGAGCTCCATCGGGCCGGTGTCGAGCTCCGGATTCACGGCCTTCCACTGCCGTACGACCGAGGCCACGATGTCGTCGGTCACACCGCTCCGTTCCGAGGAGGTCGCGGGGCGATCAGCCCCTGCCTTCGTGCTGCTGCGGCGAGCGTACGGTGTCCGGCCTGCTCGGCCGCGATGAGCTGTTCCTCGGGCAGGGCGCGCTGCCACCATTCCCCGGCCGCGGCGTCGGTGGCCATGCGCAGTTCGACGAGGGAGCCGGTGAGCCGACGGCGCGCCCCGTCGAGCGCGGCCGGGCCGGACGCCGGGTCGGCGATGACCCGTACCGCGTGGGCGCGGGCCGCGTCGGTGGCGGCCAGGGTCTTCTCGACGTGCCCGGACGCGCGCCGGTTGGTGACGGCCGTCGCGGCGAGGAAGCCGACGACCGCGCCGACGAGGGTGTCGACGACCCTGTCCCCGATGAGTTCACCTGCCGGGTGGGTACCGCCGAACTCCAGGACCAGGAGGGCCATCGGGGTGACGGCGATCGAGCCGAGCCAGTAGTTGCGGGTGATCAGGGCCTCGGCGGCGAAGTTGAAGAACAGGCAGCAGGCGATGAGGGCGAGCGGACCGGTCCGGCTGACGGGGAGGACGGCGGCGAAGACCAGCACGCCGACGAGGTTGCCCAGGGTGCGCTGAAGGGTCCGGTTCCACGACAGGGTGACGTTGGCCTGGTAGAGGGAGGCGGCGGTGACGATCGCCCAGTACGGGCGGCCGACACCGAGGGCGGCGCAGACGTATCCGGCGAGGCCGCAGCCGACGAGGGTGCGGACGGCGATGGGCAGCAGCGGGGAGCCGGGCGCGAGGGCGCGCAGGACGGCGCTGCGGGCGCGGAGCTCGCGGTGGGCGGCCCGTTCGGCGTCGACGCCGAAGATCTCGGCGGTGGTGCCCGGTGCCGGTGGTGGGGAGGGCACGGGACCGCGCGCTCGTGTCGCGGCGGCCCAGGCACGCAGTTGTGCCGGACAGGCGGCAGGCGGGGCGGCCGCCGGCCCGGCACCGTCGGCGGAGAGGTGTGCCGTTTCGGAAGCGGGGTGCCCGTCGAGGACGACTGCCTCACGAGCCGGGCTCACGTCGGCCGCCGTCGCGGCGAGAGCGGCCTCGGCGTGGATGACGAGGCGTTCCAGTTCCCGGCGTACGGGGGTGGGGCGGCCGGTGGCGAGCAGTGACTGCCAGGCGCCGTGCACGGCGGCGGCCGCGGCGTGCCGGGTGCGGTGGCAGGGGGCGGCGGCACAGGCTGCTGCGGCGTCGAGGGCGCGGGCGGTGGCCCGGCGTTCCGGGCCCTCCCTGCGCGACAGGGCGGGGCCGACGGTGACGAGCCAGGAGACGGTGCCCGCGGCGAGGGTCAGCGCGAGGTGTCCGGGCACCTGGCCGAGTTCCTGCGGGGTGAACAGGGCGGCGGAGGTGACGAAGGTGAAGATCACCGGGCCGGGCGGTCCGATACGGGTCGCGTCGCAGAGCGCCTTCTGCGCGGCGGCCAGTAGCGCGGCGACGGCGATCAGCAGCGCGGTCGAGTCCGTCAGCGAGGCGGTGACCAGTGCGGTCGCGACACCGGCGAGCATGCCGAGCACCACGCGTGCGACGGTGCTGGCCCTGCGGGCGTACGGCAGGTGGTGGCCGTAGAGGGCACAGAGGGAGCCCGCCATCGTGTACATCACGAGGTCGAGCCGGTCCACGGCGAAGAGCAGCAGGTTGGGCACGGCGGAGGCGACGACGACGCTCAGCGCCGGCTTGAACCAGGTGTCGGAGGGGTGCGCGAGGCGCAGCGCCCCGACGATCCGGAGGCTGCCGACGGAGGGCCGCCGGTACCGAATAGCTGTATCACTCACCTAAATACCTTAGCAGGTATTACATCTGTAAAACATTTACTCCTGGAGTGGCCCGATGGCCGACGGACCCGGCCGGTCATAGCGTGCGAGAAGACGCCCATGGGCGCATGGGCGTCCGCATGATCACCCGAGGGAGCGGAATGAAGTACTCGAAGCCGCTGGACAGCGGCCCCTGCTGGGTCGAACTGAGCACGTCGGACATCCCGGCCGCCACGTCGTTCTACACGTCACTGTTCGGCTGGCAGTCCGAGACCGATCCCCGCCCGGAGGCCGACGGCTACACCATGGCGCGGCTCGGCGACGCCGCGGTGGCCGCGCTCAGCCCGGTGTACCAGCCGGACCGGCCACCCGCCTGGTCGAACTCGCCACCCGCGACACGGCGAACGCCCTCACCTTCTACCCGGCGGTCTTCGGCTGGACCGTCAACGCCGCGGAGTGCTACACCCACTGGGGCGTGGACGGCGCCGACTTCGGCGGCATGATGGCGATGGACGAGTGCCGCCCACCAGCATCCCGGACGGCCCCCGGGTCGCGGTCCTCCGTGACCCGCAGGGCGCCACGTTCGGCATCCACAAGTCGTACGACGAGCACTGAGGCACCCGGACGCCTCAGCCGCGCAGGTTCTCCGTCGCGTCGGACACCCTGCGCAGCAGTTCCAGGAAGACCTGCTGCTCCTCGTCGGAGAGCGGGCCGAGGAAGACGTGGTTCATGCGGTCGACGCGCTGGGTGAGCCCGGCGTGGGTGCGGGCGCCCTCCTCCGTCAGACGGAGGAGGAAACGACGGCCGTCCTGCGAGTCGCGCACCTTGTCCAGGAGTTCCCTGCGCAGCAGCCGGCTGACCAGTTCGGCGATGGTGGAGCGGTCGAGCCCGACCCGCTCCCCCACGGTCCGCTGGTCGAGCCCGGGTTCGGCGACCAGGGTGTTCAGGACGGCGAACTGGGGCGAGGTGATCTCCTCCGAGACCATCGTGTTCCACAGCAGGTGGTGGGCCTGCTGGAGACGTCTGGCCAGGTGCCCCGGATGCGTGCTCAAGTCGACCGCGGCCACGGACGCCGTCCTTTCGCTCTGCTCCCGGGGATCTCCTGCGCGCTCAGTGTACGAAGGGCGCGTACGAAGGTGCCCCCGTACGTATCCGTGCGGGGGCACCTCGTCGTCGCGTCGTGGAGGGCTCAGCCCAGACCGCGGGCGTCCTGCTTGAGTGCGGTGTCGACGGTCAGGGCCGTGGCGACGACGAGGCTCAGCAGCGGCTCGGGCAACTGGTAGTGGATCTGGAGCACGTAGTTGTCGGCCGTGGTGAACATGGTCTTCGCGAGACCTTCCCAGGTCTTGGTGATCCGGGCTATCTCGGCGTCGTTGTGGTCGACGATCGCGAAGTTCCAGGCGCGCCAGTTCTCCGCCTTGATGGCGCCGATCTTCCGGCCGTCGACCATGATGGCGAAGTTGATCTTGCCGATGGCGTTCTGCTGGACGATCTCACCGACCGGCTGTCCGTCCGGGCGCTGGACGACGACCCGGGACTTGATGAACTTGGCCGGCCGCGTCAGCAGCAGCTGCGGCTGACCGTACGCGTCGCGGATCTCCAGCCGGTGCGTCAGGTACTGGTCGATGCTCGCGACGAACCGCAGCACCTTGCGCAGCGCGCTCTGGCCGACCTGTACGACCGAACCGACGGTGTTGCCGTGCTGGTCGAAGACGCTGTACTCGGTCGTGACCTCGATCAGCTTGGCCTTCTGGTTCACGACCAGGACCTGCTGGTTGAAGAGCGAGCCCGCACCGGGGACGCCCTGCTGGGGGTGCATGGCCTGCTGAGACTGCATCGCCTGCTGGGGCTGCTGGGGCTGCTGCGGCTGCTGCGGCTGCTGCTGCACGGCCTGCTGGGGCGCCTGGTGCGGAACCTGCGGCTGCACCTGACCCTGCGGCTGCACCTGACCCTGCGCCGGGGCCTGCTGACCCTGCGCCGGGTTCGTGTGCTCGGTCCACCGGGAGCCGTCCCAGTAGCGCAGCAGCTGGGGTGCGCCGTGAGGGTCCGGATACCAGCCCGCAGATACGTTCGATTGCGTTGTCACCGGGGCACACTATCCCGCGAACCTGTGACCCCATACTCCTTGAATCTTCACACACCATTACGATGGCGGCGATGACCAGGCTGAGCGAGCGGACGGACCGGCGACGGAGCGGCACGCGCATGCCCTCCGCGGTGGGCTGGGTCGTGGTTCTCCTGGCGATGGTGTCCTGCTGCTCACTGAGCACCGCGGCGGCCGCCCCACCGCCGGGCGACGCCCGGCTCGCGGCTCCCGCCCGGGCCATGACCCCGACGCCGGAGACCACCGCGTCGCTCGTGATGGCGCACGCACCGGATAACCGGGGCATGGGCAGTTCCTGCCACGGCACCTCGGACCACTCCTCGGCCGTCGTGCTGCCAGGACCGCCCTCGCTCGCCGGTCTTCCCACCGCTCTCGCCCCCGCCCCGGCCGTCCCCCTCACCGGAGCAGCCGCGATCCGCGGCCCCTCCAACGACGGCGTGGGCGCCGTCGACCGTCTCCGTCTGCAGATCCAACGGATCTAGAGGCCGGGCCCCCTCCTCGCACCCGCGGTCCCGCCGGTGCCGGGAGCAGGCCGCCCCCTGCCTCTTCCTTCCCCACGCAACGCGCACGCCCGCGCCTGCGTCCCGTTGAACCCGAGGACCTGCCATGGCTTCCGCCAGGAACAAGAACCAGAACACCCCCGCCGCCGCCCGCCGGGCCAAGCTCGACGAAGCCCGTCGCAAGGAGCGGGCCCGCGAGCGCCGCGTCCGCGTCATCACCATCAGCGCCTCCGTCGCAGTGGTCGCCGCCCTCGTCGCCGGGGGCGGCTATCTGATGGCCGCGGCCGACGACAAGGACAAGGCCGAGGAGCAGGCCAAGTCCTCCCCGGTCAAGGGCGAACGGACCTGGGACAAGCTGAAGCAGAACCATGTCAGCAAGAAGGTCGACTACCCGATGAACCCGCCCGTCGGCGGCGACCACAACCAGGTGTGGATGAACTGCGACGCCGACGTCTACACCGCGGAGATACCGAAGGAGAACGCGGTCCACTCGCTGGAGCACGGCGCCGTCTGGGTCACGTACAACGACAAGGCGAAGGACGCCGACGTCGAGGCCCTCAGCAAGCGCGTCTCGAGCACCCCGTACTCCCTGATGAGCCCCGTCGCGGACCAGGACGCCCCGCTGATCCTCAGCGCCTGGGGCAAGCAGGTCACGGTGAAGAGCGCCACCGACCCCCGCGTCGCCCAGTTCTTCAGCAAGTACGTCCAGGGCCCGCAGACGCCTGAGCCGGGCGCCGCCTGCTCGGGTGGGCTGGACAAGTGACCTCCGCGGTACGCGTCCCCCGTCCGCTGGTTCTGGCGGGCGCCGTGGTGTTCCTGTTGGCGCTGGGGCTGGTGGTGCTCACTATCGGACAGCCGTCCTCGGCGGCCTCGTCGGCTGCCGGTACGTCCTCCTCGGCCGCACCCGCGGAGACCTCGGCCGATGTGGGCTTCGCCCGCGACATGTCGATCCATCACCAGCAGGCGGTGGAGATGTCCTTCATCGTCCGGGACCGTACGGACGACGAGGACGTACGCCGTCTCGCGTACGACATCATCAACACGCAGGCCAACCAGCGCGGCATGATGCTGGGCTGGCTGGAGACGTGGGGCAGGCCGAAGAGCTCGCAGCGGCCGCCGATGGAGTGGATGGGGCACACCGTCACGGCGACGGGCGACGGCTCGCTGATGCCGGGCATGGCCACCGACGCGGAACTGGACGAGCTGCGGAAGGCAAAGGGCAGGCCGGCCGAGATCCTGTATCTGCGGCTGATGACCGTCCACCACCGGGCGGGCGCCGAGATGGCGCGGGCGGCGGCCGGTTCTGCGGGCACCGAGGAGATCGAGAACCTGGCGGCGGGCATGGTCCGCGGCCAGGAGTCGGAGATCGGGCTGATGGCGGACATGCTCAAGGAGCGTGGCGCCACCGCCTGACGCGCGAGGGGCGCCGGCCGGCCGGTCCGGGACGGCCGGTCGCCGCATCCGACAGGCCGCCCCGTCGCCCCGGTATGCCGGGCGGCGGGGCGGCCTTCCGCGCTCTTCGGCGGCCTTCCGCGGCCTGCCGCGAGATAGGGTCGGCGACTATATGAAGAGCAACCTCGCACCCCTGGGGCCCAAGGCGGACAAGGACACCGTGCGACGTCACAATCTGAGCCTCGTGCTGCGGGCCGTCCGGGACGAGGGCGAGGCCGGGGAAGCGACGAGGGCCGGGGTGGCCGGGCGCGTGGGGCTGACCCGGGCCGCCGTGTCCTCGCTGGTCGAGCAGCTCATCGACAGCGGTTTCCTCACCGAGTCCGGCAAGACCTTCAGCGGGCAGGCCGGGCGCCCCGGTACGGCCCTCAAGGTGGCGCGCACGGGCCCGGCCGGCCTCGGCGTCGAGATCAACATCGACTACGTCTCGGTGTGCGTCGTGGACCTCGCGGGCACCGGACGGGTCCGCCAGACCGAGCACATCGACAACCGGGGCGCGCCGCCCGGTGAGGTCGTGGCCCGGGCGGCGGGCATCGCCGCCCGCACCCTGGACTCGGCGCGCGAGCAGGACCTGTACCCGGTCGGCGCGGCGCTCGCGCTGCCGGGTCTGGTGTCCGGTGGTTCGGTGCGCCAGGCGCCCAACCTCGGCTGGAACCAGGTGCCTGCCGAGGAGCTGTTCGCGAGTGCGCTCGCCGGACTGCGCCCCGGCCGGGCGGCGCTGCCGGTGAGCTCGGAGAACGAGGCCAATCTCGCGGCGCTGGCCGAGCTGTGGTTCGGCGGCCTCGACAAGGCACGCAGCTTTCTCTATCTGACGGGTGAGATCGGGGTCGGTGGAGCCCTGGTGATCGGCGGCGAACTGCTGCGCGGTGCGCACGGTTTCGCCGGGGAGATCGGGCACGTCGTGGTGGACCCGGCGGGTCCGGAGTGCCGTTGCGGTTCCCGGGGCTGCCTGGAGCAGTACGCGGGACAGGCCGCGCTGTTGCGGGCGGCGGGCATCGACGAGGACACCACCGGCCCCGTGGCCGAGCTGGAGAGGCGCGCACGGGCGGGCGACGCGCGTGCCGTCGAAGCGGTGGCGGAGGCCGGACGCATGCTGGGCAGGGTGCTGTCGGGGGCGGTGAATCTGATCGACCCGGAGGCGGTCGTGCTCGGTGGCATCTACCGGAGTCTGATGCCGTGGCTCGCACCGCCCGCCGACGAGGAACTGACGGGCCGAGTCGTCTCGGGACTCTGGTCCCCGGGCAGTGGACGGCTGCGCGCCTCGTCCGTCGCGGGGGACGCGGCGCGGGGCGCGGCGGCGCTGGTGATGCAGGACGTACTGGCCGACCCCGTGGCGTACGCGGGGCGCAACGGGACGGGGGTGGCGCGATGACCGGGACCTGGGGGCCCGCGGACGCCGGTGTGCTGACCCTGCCCTCCGGCCTGCTGGTGCGCGGGCGGGGGCTGCGCCGTCCGCTGCCCGGCGGTGCCGCGCCCACGTTCGGGGTGTATCTGCTGGGCAGGGAACCGGAGCCCGTGGCCTGGGAGTCGCGGTGGGTGCGCTGGCCGGACTTCCGGCTCCCGACGGACCGGGTCAGGGCCCGGGAGGTCTTCGGCGAGGCGCTGGCGCGGGCGGCCACGGACCGGGTGGAGGTCGCCTGCGGCGGCGGCATCGGACGTACGGGGACGGCCCTGGCGTGCATGGCCGTACTGGACGGGGTCCCGGCGGACCGGGCCGTGGCGTTCGTTCGCGGCGCCTACCACCCCCGTGCCGTCGAGACCCCCTGGCAGCAGCGGTTCGTACGGCGCTTCGGCGCCCCCGTATAACGCGGACGGGCGCGGGCCCGGGTGCGTACGGCGGGCATGGGAGGGAAGCCGCCGCTTCCCTTCCGCGCCTGCCGCAGACCCGCTCCCGCGCCCGGTTGGTACGCGGCCGGGGTCAGCGCACCCCGAGCAGGTGGTCCATCGCCAGCTGGTCCAGGACCTCGAACGCCATGCCACGCTCCGCGGCCGCCGTGATGTCGAACTCCTCGTACGCCGAGCGGTCGGCGAGCAGTCCCGCGACTCCGTCCTCGGCGGTGGGCAGGGCCAGCTCGTCCAGGCGGGAGGCGCGCAGCGCCTCCTGCACGGCCGGGTCCGCGCGGAAGGCGGCGGCGCGCTCCTTGAGGATCAGGTAGTTGCGCATGCAGCCCTCGGCCGAAGCCCAGACGCCCGTGTAGTCCTCGGTACGCGGCGGCTTGAAGTCGAAGTGGCGCGGGCCCTCGTAGCCGCCGCCTTCCAGCAGGTCGACCAGCCAGAACGCCTGGCGCAGGTCGCCTGCGCCGAAGCGCAGGTCCTGGTCGTACTTGATGCCGGACTGGCCGTTGAGGTCGATGTGGAAGAGCTTTCCGGCCCACATCGCCTGGGCGATGCCGTGCGGGAAGTTGAGCCCGGCCATCTGCTCGTGCCCGGTCTCCGGGTTCACGCCGACCAGCTCCGGGCGCTCCAGGCGCTCGATGAAGGCGAGGGCGTGGCCGATGGTCGGCAGGAGGATGTCGCCGCGCGGCTCGTTCGGCTTGGGCTCGATGGCGAAGCGCAGGTCGTAGCCCTGTTCGGTGACGTAGTCGCCCAGCAGGTCGAAGGCTTCCTTCATCCGGTCGAGCGCGACCCGGACGTCCTTCGCCGCGCCGGACTCGGAGCCCTCGCGGCCGCCCCACGCCACATAGGTGGTGGCGCCGAGCTCGACGGCGAGGTCGATGTTGCGGAGGGTCTTGCGGAGCGCGTAACGGCGTACGTCCCGGTCGTTCGCGGTGAAGGCCCCGTCCTTGAAGACCGGGTGGGTGAAGAGGTTCGTGGTGGCCATCGGCACCACGAGTCCGTTCGCGTCCAGCGCCTGCCGGAACCGCTTGACGAGCCCCTCCCGCTCCGCGTCCGTCGAGCCGAACGGGATCAGGTCGTCGTCGTGGAACGTGACTCCGTACGCGCCGAGCCCGGCGAGCCGCTGCACGGACTCGACCGGGTCGATGGCCGCGCGGGTCGCGTCACCGAACGGGTCGCGCCCCTGCCAGCCCACCGTCCACAGACCGAAGCTGAACTTGTCCTCCGGTGTGGGCGTGAAGCGTTCCGTCATCGTCTGGCCGCCTTCGAGTGCTGTCGGGTCCGGTACCGGCAGCACCGGCCGACCCTATTTGTTCAGTGTCATGACTAATCATGCACGGGGCACCCCCGTGACGTAACCCCCCACCACCACAAAACCGGAACGGCCCCTGGTCGAGGGCGTGACGATCACGTAATTTGTTTTCCGCACGATCAAATCCCGGCGTGCACTGCTTTCCCCACACCGTTCCCCAGGCGAGAAGAGGTAGCCCATGCCGCCGCGCAGCGTCGTCATCGGCGTGGACAGCTCCACCCAGTCCACCAAGGCGGCGGTGACCGATGCCGTGACCGGCGAGCTGCTCGCCGTCGGCCGCGCGCCGCACACGGTCACCGGTGAGGGCGGGGCCCGCGAGAGCGACCCCGAGATCTGGTGGCAGGCGCTGTCCCTGGCGGTGGCCGCCGGGATCAAGGAGTCCGGCGTCGGCGCCTCCGCCGTCACCGGTATCGCCGTCGCCGGGCAGCAGCACGGACTGGTCGTGCTCGACCGGGAGGGCAGGCCCCTGCGCCCGGCCATGCTGTGGAACGACACCCGGTCCGCCCCGCAGGCCACCGCTCTCACCGCGGCGCTGGGCGGCCCCGACGCCTGGACCGCGCGCACCGGCTCCGTCCCGGTCGCCTCCCTCACCGCGACGAAGTGGCAGTGGCTGCGCGAGAACGACCCCGGCACCGCCGCGGCCGCGGCCGCCGTACGGCTCCCCCACGACTTCCTGACCGAGCGGCTCACCGGCACCGCGTTCACCGACCCCGGCGACGCCTCGGGCACCGGCTGGTACTCCACGGCGGCCGGCGCCTACGACCCCGAGCTGCTCGCGCTCCTCGGCCTGGACGGGGCGCTGCTGCCGGAGGTGGCCGCCACCGGGGCCGCCCGGACCGGTTCCCTGACCACCGCCGCCGCGGAGGTCCTCGGCCTGCCGGCCGGGATCGCCGTCGCGGCGGGCACCGGCGACAACATGAGCGCCGCCGTCGGCCTCGGCCTGGGCGGCGCGGGACTCCTGGACCATCCGGTGCTCAGCCTGGGCACCTCCGGGACGGTGTTCGCCTCGTCCCGCACCCGGCCCGTCTCGGCGGCCCTCTCCGGCTTCGCCGCGGCGGACGGTACGTACCTCCCGCTGGCCTGCACCCTCAACTGCACGCTCGCCGTCGACAAGGTGGCCGCCCTGCTGGGCCTGCACCGCGATGACGCGACGCCCGGCGGCGAGGCCGTCCTGCTGCCCTACCTGGACGGCGAGCGCACCCCCGATCTGCCCCTGGCGTCCGGCCTGCTCACCGGACTGCGGCACGACACGACGCCGCAGCAGCTGCTGGGCGCCGCCTACGAGGGCGCGGCCTTCACCGTGCTGCGCGCGCTCGACGAGTTGCTGCGGGCCTGCGGGCTGGACCCGGCCGATCCCGCCGTCGCCGCCCGTCCGCTGCGGCTGATCGGCGGCGGGGCCGGGGGCCGCACCTGGGTGGAGACCGTGCGCCGCCTCTCCGGGCGCCCCCTCGTCGTACCGGCCGGTGGCGAACTGGTCGCCCGCGGCGCGGCGGCACTCGCCGCTTCGGCGGCCGGCGGCGGGGACCCGGTGGCCGTGGCGGCCTACTGGAACACCGGCGGTGAGGACCGTCAACTCCCTGCGGTGGAACGGGACATGGACACCTGGGAGCGGGTCGGTTCGGTGCTGGAGCGGGCCGCGCGACCCGTACTCGGAGGCTGAACCCGAGCGGCGAACCAGCCTTCGCCGCCCGCGTTTTGGGATGCCAACGGATCTTCAATAGGATCCGGCGATGATCATAAGAAGACGGCTGCGGGCCGGGGTGTGCGTACTGCTCGCCACCCTGGCCGCGTGGCTCGGCACCGCCCTCCCGGCCGCCGCCGACGAACCCACCGGCTCCGCATCACCCAAGGTCGAGCTGGTTCTCGACGTCAGCGGCTCCATGCGCGCACGCGACATCGACGGCCAGTCCCGGATGGCTGCCGCGAAGCAGGCGTTCAACGAAGTGCTGGACGCGGTGCCCGAAGAGGTGCAGCTCGGCATCCGGACGCTCGGTGCCGACTACCCGGGCGACGACCGCAGGACGGGCTGCAAGGACACCAAGCAGCTCTACCCCGTCGGTCCGCTCGACCGCACCGAGGCCAAGACGGCGGTCGCCACACTGGCCCCCACCGGCTGGACCCCGATCGGTCCCGCGCTGCTCGGCGCGGCCGACGACCTGGAGGGCGGCGAGGGCACCCGCCGGATCGTTCTCATCACCGACGGCGAGGACACCTGCGGCCCGCTCGACCCGTGCGAGGTGGCCCGTGACATCGCCGCCCGCGGTGTGCACCTGGTCATCGACACGCTTGGTCTGGTGCCCAACGCCAAGATCCGCCAGCAGCTGACCTGCATCGCCGAGGCCACCGGCGGCACCTACACGGCCGTCACCCACACCGAGGAACTCTCCGGCCGCGTCAAGCAGTTGGTGGACCGCGCCGCCGAGCCCGTCGTCACCCCGGTGGCGACCGAGGGCGCCGGCAGCTGCTCCGCGGCCCCGGCTCTCAAGGCCGGCCTCTACACCGACCGCGAGAAGTTCGGCGAGCACCGCTGGTACCGGGTGGACGTGCTGCCCGGTCAGGAACTGCGCGCCTCGGTGAGCGTGGCGGCCGACCGTGCCGTCAACAACGACTACGGGGTCCTGCTGCGGGCCGTGACCGTGCACGGCCGTGAGATCGTCCGCGGTTCGGAATCCGGCACCGGCCGTACGGACGTGATCTCGTCCGGGCTGCGCTACCCCAAGGTCGAACAGGACGTCCCGGACGACGAGGAGCTGAGCCCCGAGGCCGTCTGCCTCCAGCTGAGCAACTCCTTCTCGGCCGCCGCATCGGTGAAGACCTCACCGGGCCTGCCGGTCGAGCTGACCATCGACCTGGTGGACGCTCCCGGCGACGCGGCCGACGTGGCCGCCTTCGGACTCGGCCGGGGCTGGTGGCTGCTGGGCGTACTGGTCCTCACCGGACTGGTCGCGGGTCTCCTGACCGGCTGGATCTCACGCTGGCGCGTCGCCGTATGGAGGACCAACTGATGCGTACGACACGTGCACTTGCGAGCGGCCTGCTGGCCGGCCTCGCCCTGGTGACGTCCGCGGGAGCCGCGACGGCCGCCCCCTCGGTCCAGAGGACCGACACGAGCAGCAGTCCGAGCGCCGCACCGGACGGCGAGGCGGGACCCACGGAAGCGGGCACCACCTTCCGTACCGCCACCGCCGTCCAGCAGGGGCAGCGGGCCACCGCCGAGGCGTCCACGGGCGACTACCTGTACTGGGTCTTCCCCGCCGACGCGGGACAGCGGGCCACCGTCCGCGCGAAGGTCACGCTCCCCGGGAGCGCGGCCCGGCACGGCGCGTCGGCCTGGCAGATCGACGTGTACGACGGACTGCGGAGGCGGCAGGCGTGCGTGTACGGCCACCAGACGCGCAAGGCGGCGGCGGACGCCGCCTCGGTCGAACTGACCTGTGTCCTGCGGACCGTCCGTGCCTGGTCGGAGCCGTGGGCCGATGATCCGCTGCCCGGCAGCTACTACGTGCGCCTCACGGTCCTCGATCTGCCCGCCACCGACCTCGGACTGCCGGTGGACACGGAGCTGGAGGTCACCTCCGTCGACGGGGGCGGCGCCCATGACGTGGACGGATCTCTCGCCGAGCCGCTGGTGCCCGGCGTGTCCTCCGTGGAGCGGGCGTCGGACGACGGCACCGGGCAGGACCGGGTGTCCCTCGGCAGCGAACCGGACGACGGCTGGGCCTCCGGCTGGTGGACGGACCGCTGGCTGTGGACCGTGGGCGGCGGCCTGCTCGGTGCGCTGGCAGCCGTCTTCGGCTACTCCCTGACGCGCGGCAACGGCCGCCCGTCCCGGGTGCCCCCGGGCATCTGAGCGACTGCCACCAGGACGGGTGCGGCCCCGCGCCGGACCCGTCCTGAGTGGCAGGCCGCCGCGACCTCGAAGATCATGACCCGGACAGCCGATACGGCTCTTCGGCCCCGTCGCGGTGGTGCCCCGTCACGTGGCGCAGACCGCCGAGGAGATGCGTCCGGAAGACCGGATCGCGGTACGCCTCGGCGGTGTGGCCGAGCGCCGTGTAGAAGACGTGGGCGCCCTCGTGTTCGTGGGTCCAGGCGAGGGGGTGGTCGGCGCCCATGCCCCCGCCCGCGTAGCTGGACTCGTCGGCGGAGGCCAGGACGCGCACGGCGGCCCGGGGGCTGGTGCGGAAGTCGTACCACTCGTCGGTAAGGTCCCAGGTGGCGCCCAGGTGCCCGGTGGCCGGGTGGTCGTGGTCCTCGACCCTGACCGTGCCGGGCTGAAGCTCCGGGTGGCGGGCGAACCGGGCCCCGAGGAGCGCGCCGTAGAACGGCCAGCCGTACTCCGTACAGGCCGCCGCGTGCACACCCATGAAGCCGCCGCCCGCCGCGCAGTGCGCCCGCAGTCCGGTGCGCCCGGCGGGGGTGAGGACGTCGCCACTGGTGGAGAGGAACACGACGGCGGTGTACGGGCCGAGTCCGTCCGCGAAGACGTCGGGGTCCTCGGTGGCGTGCACGGTGATGCCGTGTTCCGCACCGAGCTCCCGGAACGCGGTGATCCCGTCGGGGATCGAGTCGTGCCGGTAGGCGGTGGTACGGGTGAAGACCAGCACGGCGGGGAGGCTGCGGGAGGGCATGGGTGCTCCGGGGACGTGGGCGGCCCCCCATGATCTGCGGCGTGGCGGGTGCAGTCACGCCGGAGCGCCGCGGTGGAGCACCGCGCCACCGTGTTCGAACAGCTGCCCTCTTGCGACTACGCTCGGCAACTCACGTACTCCACAAGGCCGATGACGGTTCCCGGCCATGGCGTTCCATACGCCCTGCCGGAGTGCGCCCCCGTCCTGTTCGATGGGGGGCCGGGTCACTGCGTACCGGCTGCGGTGCGCCACCAGGGAGCGGAGTCCTTTCATGTCCAGGGATACGGATGCGGGTACGGGTACCGGTACGGACCGCGGCACGGCTGCCCTCGCCGAGCCGCGCGGCCCCGCCGTGGTACCGGGCCCCGGAGGGTTGCCGTTCCTCGGGAATCTGCCCCGGTTCGCGAAGGACCCGCTCGCCTTCTTCGAGCAGCTGCGCGGGCACGGGGACATGGTGAGCTGGCGCTTCGGCCGCAACCGCTGTGTGTTCATCTCCCACCCCGACTACGTGGGCGAACTGCTCACCGAGACGGAACGCACCTTCGACCAGCCCGCGTTGGGCATCGCGTTCCGTACGGTGATGGGCAACGGCGTCGTGGTGGCGCGGGGGACGGACTGGCGGCGCAAGCGCTCACTGGTCCAGCCGTCCGTGCGGCCCAAGCAGGTGAAGTCGTACGCCTCGACGATGGCCGCGTGCGCGGTGGAGCTGGCCGACACCTGGTCGGACGGCGAACGCGTCGACATCAAGCGGGAGATGGCGGCGCTGACGCAGCGGATCGCCGTCCGCACGATCTTCGGCGTGGACACCCCGGCCGACGCGGAGGCGATGGGCCGGGCGATGGACGTCGCCCAGCAGGAGATCGGCAAGGAGTTCAGCGGCATCGGTGCCATCCTCCCCGACTGGGTGCCTACACCGGGCCGGACCAGGATCAAGAAGGCCGCCGCCGTCATCGACGCCGAGGTGGCCCGGGTGGTGGCACGCCACCGCGACGGTGACGGGGAGCGCCCAGATCTGCTGAGCCGGCTGCTCACCGCGGTCGACGAGACCGGCGCGCACCTCACCGACGAGGAGATCCGCGACGAGACGGTCACCCTCTACATCGGCGGCCATGAGACGACCAGTTCGACGCTGGTGTGGGCCTGGTATCTGCTCTCCCGCAATCCGCGGGCGCGCGCGGCCCTCACCGGGGAACTGGACCGGGTCCTGGGCGACCGGGAGCCCACCTTCGACGACTACGCGCACCTGACCTACACCCAGTCGGTGGTGAAGGAGACCCTGCGCCTGTACCCGACGATCTGGCTGGTCACCGGGGTGGCCAAGGAAGGCGCGCGGATCGGCGGCGTACCGATGCCCGAGGGCACGCGGGTGTGGAGCAGTCAGTGGTCCACCCAGCGCGACGCGCGCTGGTTCCCCGAGCCGGAGACCTTCCGGCCGGAGCGCTGGGACCCGGAGGACGGCGACGAGATCGCCGAGTACGCGTGGTTCCCGTTCGGCGGCGGACCCCGGGTGTGCCTCGGCACGCGCTTCGCGATGGTGGAGGCCGTGCTGATCCTGGCGGTGCTGGCGCGCCGGTTCGATCTGGAGGTGGACCCGGGGACCATCGGCCACGTACCCGCGCTGACCCTGCAGCCCGACCGGGACGTGACGGCGACGGTGCGGGCCCGCTGACCGTGCGGTGAGGGTGCTGCCGGGGGCCCCGGTCCCCGGCAGCGCCCTCACGTCACCGCCGTGCTACTTCCTCAGCCACTTCTTCCACACCTGCGGGTTCTTCTCGATCCAGCGCTCGGCCGCCTCCTGCGGGGTGAGCTTCTCCGAGGCGATCATCCTGGACACCTCGTTCTGCGCCTCCTCGGTCCAGGTGAACTTCTTCAGGAAGTCGGCCGCCTCGCCGCCGCGCTTCGAGAAGTCGGCGTTGAGGTACTTCTGCAGGGGTGTCGTCGGGTAGGCGCAGTCGATGTCCTCCGGGTCCTTGGCTCCGCACGCCTCGGTGTACTCGGGGAGCTTCACCTCGACCATCGGCACCTCGTTGAACAGCCACTGCGGCTGGTACCAGTAGCTGAGGAAGGGCTTCTTCTCCTTGGCGAACTGCTGGATCTGGGTGATCTGGGCGGCTTCGGAACCCGCGAAGACGACCTTGTAGTCCAGGTCGAGGTTCTTCACCAGCGCGGTGTCGTTGGTGACGTAGGACGGTGAACCGTCCATGAGCTGGCCCTTGTCACCGCTCTCCGGGGTGCGCAGTTCGTCGGCGTACTTGTCGAGGTTCTTCCAGTCCGTGACATCGGGGTGCTCGTCCGCCCAGTACTTCGGTACGTACCAGCCGATGTGGCCGGTGACGCCCAGGTCACCGGCGGAGACGATGGTCTTCTTGTCCTCGACGTAGAGCTTCTCCTGGTCGGGGTGGCCCCAGTCCTCCAGGATCGCGTCGACGCGGCCCTGGCTCAGCGCGTCCCAGGCGGGGACCTCGTCGGTCTGTACGAGGTCGACGCGGTAGCCGAGCTCGTCCTCCAGCAGCTTCTGGGCGACGGCCACGTTGGCCTGCGCTCCGACCCAGGACTGCACGGAGAGCGTGACGGTCCTGATGCCCGCCGGGGCGGCGAAGGGCGAGGTCTGCTTCGTCATGTCCGCGGCGCCGCAGCCGGTGACGGCGAGCAGGGCGGCGGCCGACGATGCGGCCGCGAGGACGCGGGTACGGGTACGGGTACGGGTACGGGTACGGATCGGCGTACGAGCCATGTCAGCTCTCCTTCCGCGCGGTGCGCGTGGTGGGCTGGGTGACCCGGTCCAGCATCAGCCCCAGGCAGACGATGGCCGCGCCGGCCACGAGGCCGGTGGCCAGCTGGCCCTGGGCGAGGCCGAGCACGACGAGGTATCCGAGCCCGCCCGATCCGACGAGCGCGCCGATGATGACCACGGCGAGGACCAGGACGACGCCCTGGTTCACGGCCAGGAGCAGCGCGGGCCGCGCCAGCGGCAGTTGGACCTGGCGCAGTTGCTGGCCCTTGGTGGCGCCCAGCGAGCGGGCGCACTCCATGGCGGCCGGGTCGACGCCCCGCAGCCCCTGGGTGGTGATGCGGATGACTGCCGGGAGCGCGTACACGACCGCGGCTGCCGCCGCCGGCGCGCGGCCGACGCCGAAGAGGGCGACGACCGGGATGAGGTAGACGAACTGCGGCATGGTCTGGAAGACGTCCAGGACCGGGCGCAGCAGGCGTTCGAAGCGCTCGCTGCGGGCGGCGCCGATGGCGATGCCGAAGCCGAGGACCAGGGTGACGGCGACGGCGGCGACGACCTGGCTGAGGGTGTCCATCGAGGGGTCCCAGACGCCGAGGACGCCGATGGCCGCCATGGCGAGTACGGCGGTGAGCGCGGTGCGCCAGGTGCCGATGGTCCAGGCGAGGGCGGCGACGATCAGCAGCACGGACCACCAGGGCAGGCCCTGCAGCCCGCTGCGCAGCGGGTTGAGTATCCAGTTGGTGAAGTGGGCGGCCCAGTCGGCGGTGCCGCCGACCACCGGGACTCCGGTGTAGAGGTGGTCGACCATCCACTCCTTCGCGGTGTTGACCGGTCCCGCGATGGCCACGACCGCGCCCTCGGGCCAGATCCGGCCGCCCGTGAACCGTCCCACGACGGCGACGGCCGCCACGATCACAGCCGCCAGGCCCCAGCCGCGCGCTCCGCGGAGGACGGCGGGGCCGGTCGGCTCCGCACCGATCCGGTGGCCGGCGGCCTCGGTCGTACGGTCCAGGACGACGGCGAGCAGCACGATCGGGATGCCCGCGGCGAGTGCGGCGCCGACGTCGACGGAGGACAGCGCCTGGTAGACGCGGTCGCCGAGGCCACCGGCGCCGATCACGGACGCGATGACGGCCATGGACAGGGCCATCATGATCGTCTGGTTGAGGCCGAGCAGCAGTTCCTTGCGGGCCAGCGGCAGCCTGGCCGTGAGCAGCCGCTGCCTGCCGGTCGCGCCGAGCGAGCTGACGGCCTCCATGACGCCCGGGTCGGCGCCGCGCAGTCCGAGCGCGGTGAGCCGCGCCATCGGCGGGGCCGCGTAGACGACGGTCGCGAGGACCGCGCCGGGCACACCGATGCCGAAGACCAGTGCGACGGGCAGCAGATAGGCGAAGGCGGGCAGCACCTGCATGGTGTCGAGTACGGGTCGCAGCGCCCGGTACGTGCGGTCCGAGAGTCCGGCCGCGAGGCCGAGGAGGACACCCAGCACCACCGAGGCGAGGACGGCGACGACCATCAGGGCCAGGGTCTGCATCGTCTGCACCCACATGCCGAGCAGACCGCAGACGACGAAGGAGACAGCGGCGGTGAGGGCGAGCCGCGGGCCCGCGACCCGCCAGGCCACGACGGCGGCGACCGCGGTGACTCCGGCCCAGCCGAGGGCGAGCAGCAGCAGGTAGACACCGCGCACCGAGAGTACGACGGCGTTGCTGATGTGGCCGAAGAAGTAGAGGAACAGGGGGTGGCTGTCGCGGTTGGCGATGATCCAGTCGTTGACCTCGCCGAGCGGCGCCGTCAGGTCGACGGTCAGGCTGCCGGGCCAGGCGGCGCCGCCCCAGCGAGCCTGCACGACGGGTACGGCGACGGCGGCGATCAGGGCGAGCGCCAGGAGCTTCGCGAGGGCGGGGCGGCGCAGCAGCGCCAGGAGCGGCCGGCGGCCCGGCGGTCCGGCGACGGTGGGAGTGGCGGCTTGGGCGGTGGCCATCAGGCGGCCACCTCCTGGGTGCCGGCGGCCTCCGTGCCCGCGACGACCCCGAGCAGGCATGCGTGGTCGACGACTCCGACGAGCCTGCCGTCGTCCATGACGCGGGCCACCGGGTCCCCGGAGCGGGCGACGGCTTCGATGGCCTCGGAGACGGTGGCGTCGGGGCGGACCGCGGGGCCGCGGTCCCCCTCGCCCGCGGCCGGGGGCCGCATCGCGCTGGAGACGGTCAGGACCTGTTCGCGCGGCACGTCGCGGACGAACTCGCGTACGTAGTCGTCGGCGGGCGATCCGACGATCTCCTCGGGGGTGCCGAGCTGGACGATGCCGCCGTCGCGCATGAGCGCGATGCGGGTGCCCAGGCGCAGCGCCTCGCTCAGGTCGTGGGTGATGAAGACCATGGTCCGGCCCTCCTCGCGGTGCAGCCGGACGACCTCGTCCTGCATCTCCCGGCGGATCAGCGGGTCGAGGGCGCTGAACGGTTCGTCGAAGAGCAGCACGGACGGGTCGACGGCGAGTGCGCGGGCCAGGCCGACGCGCTGCTGCTGGCCGCCGGAGAGCTGCGAGGGGCGGCGGTCCTCAAGACCGGCCAGCCCGACCTTCTCCACCAGCTCGGCCGCCTTGAGCCGCCGTTCACCCTTGCTCATGCCCTGGATCTGCAGGCCGTAGGCGACGTTGTCGAGGACGGTGCGGTGCGGCAGCAGTCCGAAGTGCTGGAAGACCATGGCCGCGCGGTGGCGGCGGAGCTCGCGCAGGCGCGTGCGGTCCATCGCGAGCACGTCCTCGCCATCGATGGCCAGGGTGCCGCTGGTGGGCTCGATCAGCCGGGTCAGACAGCGCACGAGGGTGGACTTGCCGGAGCCCGACAGGCCCATGACGACGAAGACCTCGCCCTTGCGGACGTCGAAGGAGACGTCCCGCACGGCCGCGGTGCAGCCGGTGCGTTCGCGCAGTTCGGCCGGGGGGAGCTCCGCGTGCTCGCTGCCGGGGATGCGGCCGGCCTTGGGGCCGAAGACCTTCCAGAGGTTCCTGACGGTGAAGACAGGGGTGTCGGTCGCGGTCATCGGACATCGCCTCCAGTGGTCGTACCGAGCAGTTCCGCGCATTTCTCGCCGACCATGAGGACGCCGATCATCGGGTTCACGGCGGGCATCGTCGGGAAGACGGAGGCGTCGGCGATCCGGATGGATTCGAGCCCCCTGACACGCAGTTGGGGATCGACCACGGCCGCGTCGTCGTCGGCCGCACCCATCCGGCAGGTCCCCGCCGGGTGGTAGACGGTGTGCGCGACCTTGCGGGCGTACTCGCTGATGTCCTCGTCGGACGTGACCTCGGGACCCGGGCACACCTCGCGCTTGAGCCAGTGCGCGAGCGGTTCGGTCTTCGCTATCTCACGGGCGAGCTTGATTCCGTCGACCAGCGTGCGGCCGTCGTAGTCGTCCTCGTCGGTGAAGTAGCGGAAGTCCAGGGAGGGTTTGACCTCGGGGTCGGCGCTCGTGAGGAACAGGCGGCCCCGGCTGCGCGGCTTGGGGATGTTGGGCGTCATCGACACGCCGTGCTCGGGACGCTCGTAGCCGAGGCGTTCCGGGTTGTCGGTGAAGGGGATCTGGTAGAAGTGGAACATCAGGTCGGGGCCCCGTGATCCGGGGTCGCGCCGCACGAAGAGGCCCGCGTCGGAGTCCATCGCGGAGTTCTCCGGGATGGGCCCGTCGGTCTCCCAGACGATGACCGACTCCGGGTGGTCGAGCAGGTTCTCGCCGACGCCCGGAAGGTCGTGGACGACCGGGATGCCGAGCGCCTCCAGGTCCTGCTTCGGCCCGATTCCCGAGTGCATCAGCAGCCGCGGGGTGTCCACCGCACCCGCGCAGACGATCACTTCGCGGGTGGCGCGCAGCAGCAGTTCCTCGCCCTCCTTGGTGCGCACGTGCACACCGGTGGCCCGGTTGCCGTCGAACTCCAGCCGGTGGGCCCAGGTCTCCAGCAGGATCGAGAGGTTGGGGCGGTCACCGGCCTCGATGTGCGGGTGGAGGTAGGCGACGGAGGCGGAGGAGCGCTTGTTGTTCTCCGGGTGGTAGGCGAGGTCGAAGAAGCCGACGCCTTCGTGGAACGGCTTCTTGTTGAACCCCTCGACGCGCGGGACCCCGGCGGCGGCCTGTGCCGCGTCGACGAAGTCGCGGGCGATGGCGTTCCGGTCCTTCTCGTCAACCGGCACGATGTGGTTGCGCAGACGGGCGAAGTACGGGCCCATGGCGGCCGCGTCCCAGCCGTCGGCACCCGCCTCGGCCCATTCGTCCCAGTCGCCGGGCAGGGGCTTGAAGCTGATGAGGGTGTTGTGCGAGGAGCAGCCGCCGAGCACCCGGGCGCGGCTGTGGCGGATGTGGGAGTTGCCGCGCGGCTGTTCGGTGGTCGGGTAGTCGTAGTCCAGTTCGCCGCCGAGCAGTCCGAGCCAGCGGCGCAGGGTGAGCACGTCGTCGCGGTCGATGTCGGTGGGACCGCCCTCGATCACGGTGACGGTGACGTCGGGGTTCTCCGTGAGGCGGGAGGCGATGACCGAGCCGGCCGTGCCGCCTCCGACGATCACGTAGTCGACCGGTTCGGGCCTGGCTTGGCGGGGAGTCGGATGCATCGGTCACTGCTCCTTCTGCAAGGTTCGTGCGTGTACGGGGTGCCGCGAACAGACGGACGGCAGGTCGGTCAGCCGGCGAACCAGCGCTGGGGACGCGGGTTGAGGTTCTGGTAGATGTGCTTGGACTCGCGGTACTCCGCGAGTCCGGTGGGGCCGAGCTCACGGCCCGTACCGGACTTGCCGAACCCGCCCCACTCGGCCTGCGGGAGGTACGGGTGGTAGTCGTTGATCCAGACGGTGCCGTGCCGCAGCCGCCCCGCGACCCGGCGGGCGCGGCCCGCGTCGGTGGTCCAGACGGCGCCCGCGAGGCCGTAGTCGGTGTCGTTGGCCAGGGTGACGGCCTCTTCCTCGGTACGGAAGGTCTCGACGGTGAGGATCGGGCCGAAGGTCTCCTCGCGGACCACCTTCATCCCGCGGTGGCAGCCGTCCAGGACGGTCGGCCGGTAGAAGTAGCCGTTCGCCGGCCGTACCGGGGAGGGTTCGGGGCGGGCGCCGCCGGAGCGGACGACCGCGCCCTCCTCGCGTGCGGAGGCGACGTACGCCTCGACCTTGGCGAGTTGCTGCGCGGAGACGAGCGGTCCGCATTCGACGCCGTCCGCGGTTCCGCGGCCGAGCCTGATGGCGTCGGCGCGGCGGGCGAGCTCGGTGACGAAGCGCTCGCGGACCGACTCCTCGATGATGAGGCGGGCTCCGGCGGAGCAGACCTGGCCGCTGTGGAAGAACGCGGCGTTCAGGGCCTGGTCCACGGCGGTGTCGAAGTCGGCCTCGGTGGCGCAGGCGTCGGCGAAGACGACGTTGGGGTTCTTGCCGCCGAGCTCCAGGGCGACCTTCTTGACCGTGGGGGCGGCGGCCTGTGCCACCTTCGTACCGCTGGCGAGTCCGCCGGTGAAGGAGACCAGGTCGACGTCGGGGTGCTCGGAGAGCCGGGCGCCCACGGGGTCGCCCGCGCCGGTGACGAGGTTGGCCGCGCCGTCCGGCAGACCCGCCTCGGACAGCAGCCGGATCAGGTGGACGGTGGACAGCGGCGTGACCTCGCTGGGCTTCAGGACGAAGGTGTTGCCGGCGGCGAGCGCGGGGGCGATCTTCCAGCTGGCCTGGAGCAGCGGGTAGTTCCAGGGGGCGATCAGCGCGCAGACGCCCACCGGCTCGTGCACGACGATGCTGTGGACGTCGGGGTCGCCCGCGTCGACGACACGGCCGCCGCTCTCGTTCATCACGAGGTCGGCGAAGTAGCGGAAGGCGTTGGTCACGTCGTCGACGTCGACGCGTCCCTCTTCGAGGGTCTTGCCGGTGTCGCGGCTCTCGACGAGGGCGATCTCCTCGCGGTCGCGCTGGAGGAGGTCCGCGACGCGGCGCAGCAGCCCGGCGCGGTCGGCGACGGTCCGGTGGGGCCAGGGGCCGTCGTCGAAGGCGCGGCGCGCGGCGGCGATCGCCCGGTCGGTGTCCTCGGTCCCGCCTTCGGCGACGAGGGCGAGGACGGTGGCGTCGGCGGGGTCGATGATCTCGCGCGTCGCGCCTGATGCGGCGGCCTGCCAGATGCCGTCGATGTGAATGGTGTCGAGCGCCGCCATGTCCTGTATCTGCCTTCCGTACCGAAATGCCCCCGCCGGATCGGCCGGGGAGCGTATCGCGGGCGGCCACGACTCGGACGCACCAGCGGCCTGGGACCCTCCCCGGTCCGGCGGAATGTATGCCAGGAACTTCACGCTGAGTGACGCGGCTCACTCCGAGCAGCTGCGGTGGGGCGGCCGGGGCGGCCCGGGAAACACGGCGGCCCGCCGGGGGCCCCTGGTGGGGGACCGCCCGGCGGGCCGGCGGCGACGTCTGAGCGGGCAGGCGCACTCGGTACGGATGTGGTGCTTGAGGTGCTTGAGGTGCTCCAGTGCTCCAGTGCTCCAGTGCTCCAGTATTTGAGGTGCTCCGGTGCTCCCGGGGGTGGGCTCAGCCGGTGACGGTCACCGTCCCGGTTCCCTCCCCAGTCGCCCCCGACTCCTCCACGCTCACGCGGTACGCCCGGTCCGTTCCATCCGCCGTCACCCGCACGGTGCCGCCGTCGCGTACGACGCGGAAGACGGCGGCCGGAGCACCCGACAGATCCGGTACGGAGACGGCTGCCGACGCATCCGGCTCATCCGGTCCGAACACCCGGAGGGTGAGTCCGTCCAGCCAGTCACCGTCCGGCCGCTGGTCGTCGGCGCCCCAGGGCAGTACGGCTCCGGGCCTCACGAGCAGCGGCAGACTGTCGAAGCCGTGCGTCTCGTGGTGCCACGCAGGGCCGGTGATCCGCTCACCGGTCAGCAGCGAGGTCCAGGTGCCCTCGGGGACGTAGAACTCCACCTCGCCGTCGGCGGAGAAGACCGGGGCTACGAGCAGGTCGGGGCCGAGCATGTACTGGCGGTCCAGTGTGCGGGTGGCCGGGTCCTCGGGGAACTCCACCAGCATGGGGCGCATCATCGGGACGCCCGTGCGGTGCGCCTCGGCGGCCACCCCGTACAGATACGGCATCAGCCGGTGCTTGAGGAGGGTGAACTGCCGTGCCACGTCCACCGCTTCCTCACCGAAGGCCCACGGCACCCGGTAGGACACGTTGCCGTGCAGCCGGCTGTGCGAGGACAGCAGCCCGAAGGCGAGCCACCTCTTGAAGACCTCCGGGTCGGGCGTGCCCTCGAAGCCGCCGATGTCGTGGCTCCAGAAGCCGAACCCGGACAGGCTCAGCGACAGACCGCCGCGCAGCGACTCGGCCATCGCGGTGAACGAGGCGAAGCAGTCACCGCCCCAGTGCACCGGGAACTGCTGTCCGCCCGCCGTCGCCGAGCGGGCGAAGAGCACCGCTTCGCCGTGCCCGCGCTCCTTCTCCAGCAGCTCGAAGACGGTGCGGTTGTAGCTCTGCGCGTAGAAGTTGTGCATCCGTTCGGGATCGGAGCCGTCGTGCCAGACGACATCCGTGGGCACGCGCTCGCCGAAGTCCGTCTTGAAGCAGTCCACGCCCTGGTCGAGGAGGACCCGCAGCTTGCTGTTGTACCACTCGCGCGCGGCGGGGTTGGTGAAGTCGACGAGCGCCATGCCGGGCTGCCACAGGTCCCACTGCCAGACGTCGCCGTTCGGTCTGCGCACCAGATAGCCGTGCTCCGCGCCCTCCGCGAACAGGACGGACTTCTGCGCGATGTACGGGTTGATCCACATGCTGATCCGCAGCCCGCGCTCCTTGAGCCGGGTCAGCATGCCCTCCGGGTCGGGGAACACGTCGGGATCCCAGAGGAAGTCCGACCACTGGTACTCACGCATCCAGAAGCAGTCGAAGTGGAAGACGGTCAGCGGGATGTCGCGCTCGGCCATCCCGTCGACGAAGGAGGTGACGGTCTCCTCGTCGTACGAGGTGCAGAACGAGGTGGTCAGCCACAGGCCGAAGGACCAGGCGGGCGGCAGCGCGGGCCGGCCGGTCAGCGCGGTGTAGCGGGCCAGCACCTCCTTGGGCGTCGGCCCGGCGACGACGAAGAACTCCAGCGACTGGTCCTCGACGCTGAACTGCACCTGTCCGACCGACTCCGAGCCGATCTCGAAGGCGACCTTGCCCGGGTGGTTGACGAAGACGCCGTATCCGCGCGAGGAGAGGTAGAACGGGATGTTCTTGTACGCCTGCTCACTGCTGGTGCCGCCGTCGGCCTGCCAGATGTCGACGCTCTGGCCGTTCTTGACGTACGGCGTGAAGCGCTCGCCGAGGCCGTAGACGTTCTCACCGACCGCCAGGGCGAGTTGGGTGATCATGTGGTGCGCGCCGCCGGGTGTGGTGGCGAAGGCGGTGCCCTTGGCGTCGACACCGGTCAGGCGTCGCCCCTCGTCGTCCAGGAAGGTCATGCCCCACGGGCCGTCGCCGTCCATGCGCAGGGTCAGCGGGCCGCTGGTCAGCTCGGTGACCGTGCCGTCCCGGCGGACCTGGGCCGACGAGGCGGGGTCGGGGTCGGGCAGCAGGGTGAAGTCGGGCCCGCGTCTCGCCTTTCCGGCGTGGTGGGTGGTGCGCACGCCGATGATTCCCTCGGCCGGAGAGAAGCATTCGACGGTGATCAGCGGGGTGTTGAGGGTGTCTCCGCGTTCGGCGACGTGCTTGACCGCCGCGTAGGCGGTGAAGCGGTCGTCCTCGGCGCGCAGATCACGGATCTCGGTCGCGTAGCAGGCGCGGACGCCCTCACGCATGAGCCAGAAACCGTCGGTGAATTTCATGAGGACTCCTTGCCGGGGACGAAGGCGAGGTGGGCGAGGCGTACGCCGTCGCGCAGTGCGACACGTACGTCGTGGACTCCGCGGACGGAGAGCTCCGCGTCATGGGTGCGGAGGTCGTACGGTCCTTCGCCGCCCGGGACCGCGATGTCCGCCGACATTCCGTCCACCGTCACCACGACGGACCCCTGCCCCGCCACCGACACCGTGACGGCCCGGACGCCGTCGCCGAAGTCGCAGCGCGTGAAGAGGAGTTCACCGAACTCTCCGGCAGGGGACACCGCGTCCCCGTCCGTCTTCGAGCGGTCGACGATCACCGTGCCCCGCTGCTCGTCGTAGTCGGCCGCCTCGATTCCGTGCTCCAGGACGGGCCGGGGGCCGGACGGCTCGCCGTCGACGACGACCGTGGCGACGGCCCGGATGTCGGTGCTGGAGGCACCCGCCAGCAGTTCGTACGTACCCGGCTCGACCGTCCAGCGGCCGTGCGCCACATCCCAGTGGCCGAGCTCCGCCACCGGGACGAGGAATTCGACGCGCTCCCCCGCACCCGACGCCAGGTGCACCCTGCGGTGACCGATCAGCTTGCGCAGTGGCAGGTCCGTCGCCGGCCGGACGGCCCGCGCATAGAGCTGGGCGACCTCGTCGGCGTCGACGGCACCGGTGTTGGTGACGGTGAGCGACACCCGGATCAGGTCCTCCTCCCGTACGGCGCTCGGAGCGGAGTACGTGAAGTCGGCGTACGTGAGTCCGTGGCCGAACGGGTAGAGCGGGGTCCCCCGGAAGTAGAGGTAGGTCTGCCGGGAGCCGATGATGTCGTAGTCCAGCAGGTCCGGCAGATCGGTGTCGGAGGCGTACCAGGTCTGCGGGAGGCGACCGGCCGGGGACACGTCCCCGGCGAGGACGCGCGCGAGCGCGGTGCCCGCGGCCTGGCCGCCGTGGGCGGTCCACAACAGGGCGGGCAGGGTGGCCGCGGCCTCCGTCACCGCGTACGGGTAGGCCGAGGTCAGCACGAGCACGGTGCGCGGGTTGGCGGCGTGCGCGGCGCGCCACAGCCGCTCCTGCTGGGGCGGCAGGTCGAGCGTCGTACGGTCCTCGGTCTCCCGGCCGTTGATGTGCGGGTCGTTCCCGGCGACGACGACCACGGTGTCCGCGGCCGCTGCGGCGCGTGCCACGGCGTCCTCACCGCGCTCGACCACCTCGACCTCGAAGACCGCGCCGAGGGCGGCGGAAACTTTTTCGCCGGAGACGGCAACCTTTACCCCGTCGGTGGCGACAGATACGTACCCACCCGTCCCGACGTGCAGAAGGCGGTGCCCGCCGTCGTGTCCCTCCACCGCTTCCAGGCGGAACGTCTCCTGGACGACCCAGCCTCCCGGTTCGTCGGCGGACGCCCGTACGTACCCGTCGTCCGCGACCGACAGATAGCGGCCCCCGGCGGTACGCAGCGTGAGGACACCGCCGCCCCAGTCGACGAGGGCGAGTTCGGTGGCACGCTCCCCGCAGGTGAGCGGCGGCAGGTCGGTGCGGCCCGCGAGCAGCGCCGGGTCGAGGGCGCCCTCGGCGCCGCGCGCCCGGTCGGCGGCCTCGTCCGTCTCGGGGACCTGGAGCCAGCCGTCGGCGCACTTCAGCCGGACCCGGTCCGCGCCCTCGGCGAACAGGACGTTCTGCGCGCCGTACCGTTCCCGCAGTCCGTCGAGCGGGGTCGAGCGGTGCAGGAGCGTGCCGCTGTACCAGTCGAGTTTGCAGGCGTCCGCGAGGAGCCCGACGACGGCGACGGTCCGGCCCCGCTCCGGTGCGAGGGGGAGCAGCCCGTCGTTCTTGAGCAGCACCACGGCCTGCTCGGCGGCCTCCTGGGCGAGGGCGCGGTGCCCGGCCGTGTCGAAGTCGGCGGCGCCCGCGTACGGGTCGAGTCCGGGGTCGAACTCGCCGAGCGAGAAGCGCAGGGCGAGCAGTCTGCGCACCGCCGTGTCGATGTCGCTCTCATCGATCAGGCCCTTGGCGAGCGCGTCACGGATGCGCCCGGTCATCACGGTGGAGTCCTGGCCGTGGTCGGTGAAGCTGTCGACGCCGGCCTTCAGGGCGGCGGCGGTCGCTTCCTCATGCGTGTCGAAGTAGTGCTCGGAGTCGACAAGGTTGGAGGGCGCGCCGGCGTCCGAGCAGACGACGAGGGGCTGCTCGGTCCAGCGCCGCAGCTGCTGGCCGAGGAGCGGCGAGACGTGGTTGGGGCGGCCGTTGACCAGGTTGTACGCCGGCATGACACCGGCGACCGCCCCGGCCCGCACCGCGTCGCGGAAGGCCCGCAGGTCGTACTCGTGCAGTACGCGGGGCCGGACCGACGAGGAGGCGGTGTCGCGGTCGGTCTCGTTGTTGTGCGCGAGCCAGTGCTTGAGGACCGGGGCCGTACGCCAGTAGCGGGGATCGTCGCCGCGCAGCCCCCGGGTGTACGCGACGGCGATGGCGGAGGTCAGCGCCGGGTCCTCGGCGTAGCCCTCCTCGCCGCGGCCCCACAGCGGATGGCGCAGCAGGTTCACTGTCGGGGCCCAGACGTTGAGTCCGACCCGGTCGTCGTCGGCTCGCTTGGCGCGGACCTCGTTGCCCACGGCTTCGCCGATCCGGCGCACCAGTTCGTCGTTCCAGGTGGCGCCGAGCCCGACGGCCTGCGGGAAGACGGTCGCGGTGCCCATCCAGGCGACTCCGTGGAGCGCTTCCTGTCCGGTGCGGAACGCACCGAGTCCCAGCCGCTCCACCGGGGGCGCGAACTGGTGGAGCATCGCGATCCGTTCGTCGAGCGTGAGCCGCCGGAGCAGATCGTCGGTGCGCCGGGCGAAGGGCAGCTGCGGGTCGCGGAAGGGCAGCGAATGGTCCGTCACGTGCGGGTCCCCTAGGAGAGGTGGGAGGTCTGAGCGCTCCGTCGAGGCGCAAGCCTGAGAAGATCTTTCGAAGCGCTTCGATGCTCCGTGCCGGACCCGGCAGGTGTCAAGGGTGCGGCGCAGCTCAGCCGAGCCCGGCACCCCGTAGAAGCCCAGCTGGCGCCTTCAGCGCAGGGGAAACAGAACGGAAACAGCTCCGAGGAATCCGGGATCGGACTCTTGTGCGACCGGATGGCTTCACTTAACCTCGCTGCAACATCGAAGCGCTTCGACAGTGCTTCGAAACCGGCCGGTTCATCCGGCCCAGTCAGTAACGCCCCACCTCAGACACAGGAGCCGATCGGCGGTCACCCGCCGTGTGTCGTCCTGGTGCGCCTCGAAGGGTTGACGCAATGACGCCGAATTCCTCCTCTTCCCCGAGCCGGAGAAGCTTCCTCGCCTCCACCGCGGTCGTCGTGGCCGCCGTCGGCGGCGGGATACCGCTGCTCGCCGCGTGCGGCGGTTCGGACAACGAGAAGAACGAGGGCACCACGACCGGCAAGAAGCTCAAGGGCATGCTGCCGGCGTACGTGCCCTCGGAGGCCGTCACCCCGGACATCCCCGCCAAGAACGGCTCCGCGATCGGCTTCACCACCGCGAAGCCCGCCGACCAGCTGGCCGTGTCGGTGCCGAAGAAGCTGGGCAAGGGCGGCGAGGTCAGCATCATGGCCCCGCTGTGGGGCACCTCGCCGGGCACCGGCAACGCCTACTGGACCGCGATGGACGAGGCGGCCGGCGTCAAGGTCAAGTGGCAGAACCAGGACGGCAACGTCTACGGACAGAAGCTGGGTGCCGTTCTCGCCTCCAGCAACGTCCCCGACGCCGTGGTCGTGCCCAGCTGGGAGCTGAACGGCAAGATCCCGAGCGCGATCGCCAACAAGTTCGCCGACCTCGGCCCCTACCTGGCCGGCGACAAGGTCAAGGCGTACCCGAACCTCGCGGCCATCCCGACCGGCGCCTGGCAGCGGGCGGTCTTCGGCGGCAAGCTGCGCGGCCTGCCCTTCCCGGCCGAGTCCACGCCCAACATCGCGCCGTTCTACCGGCCCGACGTCTTCGAGGAGAGGGGTTACGAGGTCCCCACCACCACCCAGGAGTTCTACGACCTCTGCAAGGAGATGAACGCCCCGAAGAGCAAGGTGTGGGCCTGCGGTGACATGACCTGGTCGGCGTTCGCCTTCTTCGGGGTGCTGGCCGAGAAGCCGCACTACTGGAAGCTCGTGGACGGCAAGCTGGTCAACCGCTACGAGACCGACGAGTACCTCGAGGCGCTGGAGTGGTCGCGCTCGCTGTACTCGGCCGGCTTCGTGCACCCGGACGTCAAGGCCGAACGGGGCGACCAGAAGACCCTGTTCTCCTCGGGCAAGCTCATGATGTACAACGCCGACATCTCCGACTGGTACGGCTCGACGGCCGTCCAGCGGCTGGCCGACCCGAAGTTCACCATGGCGGCGATGGACATCTTCGCCCACGACGGCGGCAAGCCCACCCTCTACGCGGCGCCGCCCTCCAACATCTGGTGCTTCATCAGCGAGAAGGCCGACAAGAAGAAGATCGAGGACATCCTCGCCCTCGCCAACTTCACCGCGGCCCCGTACGGCACCAAGGAGCAGCGTCTGAAGGCGTACGGCGTCGAGGGCGTGCACCACACCGTCAAGGACGGCGTGATCGCCAAGACCGAGGACGGCAACAACCAGGTCTTCGCCACCTACGAGTACATCGCGGGCCCGCCCGCCTTCCGCGCCTTCCCCGACCACCCGGACGTCGCCAAGGGGATGGTCGAGTGGCAGCAGCGCCAGGGCGCGCACACCCAGAAGCCGCTCTTCTACGGCATGCAGATCCAGGAGCCGGCGCGCTACGCGGAGCTCAACGCCCAGTTCGAGGACCTGGAGAAGGACATCGTCCGCGGCCGCAAGAAGGTCAGCGACATGCAGCAGAACGTCTCCGACTGGCGCTCGCGCGGCGGCGACAAGCTCCGCGACTGGTACAAGAAGCTGCTCGACGAGACCGGCGACTCGGCCTCCTGACATGGTCGACACCGAACCCCGCCCCAAGGCCGAGGCGCGTCGCCCGGCCGTGAAGAGGAAGCAGGCCGGGGCCGTCAGGGCCGCGGGTGGGATCACGCTGCGGCACCGGCTGCGGCGTGATCGCACGCTGATCCTGATGACGCTCCCGGCGATCCTTCTCCTGGTCGTCTTCGCGTACATCCCGCTCGCCGGTAACGTCGTCGCCTTCCAGGAGTACGACCCGTACGTCGCCGACAACGCCTTCCAGGCCATCCTGCAGAGCCCCTGGGTCGGCCTCGACCAGTTCCAGCAGATGGTGAACGACCGCCTGTTCTGGGCGGCGCTGCGCAACACGCTCGCGATCTTCCTGATTCAGCTGACGCTGTTCTTCCCGGTCCCGATCCTGCTCGCCCTGTTCATCAACAGCTTCGTCCGGCCGCGCGTCCGCGCCGTCGCGCAGGCGATCCTCTACCTTCCGCACTTCTTCTCCTGGGTGCTCGTCGTCACCGTCTTCCAGCAGATGTTCGGCGGGGCGGGCCTCATCTCGCAGACGCTGCGGGACCACGGCCACGACGGCATCGACCTGATGACCGACCCGGGTCTGTTCAAGTTCCTGATCACATTCGAGATGATCTGGAAGGACGCCGGCTGGGGCGTCATCGTCTTCCTCGCGGCCCTCGCCTCCGTCAGTCCCGACCTGTACGAGGCGTCCGCGATGGACGGGGCGAACCGGTGGCGCCGGATGTGGCACATCACGCTGCCCGCCCTGCGCCCCGTCGTCGCCCTGCTGCTCGTCCTCCAGGTCGGCAACGCGCTGACCGTCGGTTTCGAGCAGATCCTGCTGCAAAGGACGGCGGTCGGCCCCGGCGCCTCGGAGGTTCTGGACACCTACGTCTGGAACGTCGGCATCACCAACGGCGGCTTCAGCTACGCGGCGGCCGTCGGCATCGTCAAGGGAATCTTCGGCCTGCTGCTCGTGCTCGCGGCCAACAAGGTCGCCCATCTCATGGGCGAGCAGGGGGTGTACAAGAAGTGAGCCTGCTCGCAGGGAAACTGAACGGACGGCAGCGGGGCCCGTTGGTACGGGGCAGGCTGCGGCCGGTCTGGGAGGAGGAGCCGACCAGGGCCGGACTCGCGACCAAGGGCGTCGTCCTGGCCGGGGTCTGCCTCGCGGTGCTCTTCCCCCTCTGGGTGGTGATCGTCACCAGCCTCTCCTCGGTGGACACCATCACCGAGACGGGCGGACTCGTCGTGATCCCCCGGGACATCACCTTCGTCGCCTACGAGGAACTGCTCGGCGGCGGCCAGGTGACCCGGGCCACGCTCGTCAGCCTCTCTGTGACGGTGGTCGGCACGCTGTTCAGCATGACGGTGTCGATCATGTGCGCGTACGGGCTCTCCCGCAGCGGATCGGTCCTCCACCGGCCGTTCCTGATCATCCTGCTCGCCACGATGTTCTTCGGCGCCGGACTCATCCCGACCTACCTGGTGGTGCAGGGCCTCGGCCTCACCGACTCGTATCTGTCGCTCATCCTCCCCAGCGCACTGAACGTCTTCAACATCCTGGTCCTGCGCGCCTTCTTCATGAGCACCGCGCAGGAACTCATCGAGAGCGCCAGGATCGACGGTGCCGGCGACTTCCGCATCCTGTGGCAGATCGTCATGCCACTCTCCCGGGCCGTCATCGCGGTGATCACGCTGTTCTACGCGGTCGGCTACTGGAGCGCCTGGTTCAACGCCTCGATCTACATCAGCGATCCGGACATGCTCCCGTTGCAGAACATCATGAATCAGCTGGTCCTCAAGCAGGAGCGGCCAGTCGGGCTCGCCCAGGCCATCAACACCGGGGGGCTTTCCCCGCTCGCCATCCAGATGGCCGTGATGGTACTGGCCCTGCTGCCCGTCGCGGTCCTGTCGCCCTTCGTCCAGAAACACTTCAAGAAGGGCATGCTCACCGGCGCGGTCAAGGGCTGAGCCCGGAAACCCCCGCCCGTTCCTCCCGCACCTCCTTCTGTTCCGTCACCTCTTTCTGTCCCGTCACCTCCTTCTGTTCCCGCACAGTGCGACCCCACCACTCCCCCACCGGAAGGTGTTCGTCATGCGCGATTCGTCCCTCCCCACGCCCCGCCGCCGTACCGTGCTCGCCGGAGCGGCCGTCGCAGCCGCGGCCGCCACCCTGCCGGTCGCGGCTCCCGCCGGGGCCGCGTCCCGTCGGGGAAGGGCGACCACCCAGGCGTACCGCTGGCGGACCGCCGCGATCGGCGGCACCGGCTTCGTGACCGGCGTGCTCTTCCACCCGGCCGTCGCGGGCCTGGCGTATGCCCGTACCGACATCGGCGGCGCCTACCGGTGGGACGCGGCCGAGGCCCGGTGGACCGCGCTCACCGACCACCTCGGCTGGGACGACTGGAATCTGCTGGGCGTCGAGGCCCTGGCCGTCGACCCCGCCTTCCCCGACCGGCTGTACCTCGCACTCGGTACGTACGCCCAGTCCTGGGCGAGTCCGGGCGCGGTGCTCAGATCGAACGACCGGGGCGCGACCTGGGCCCGCACGGACCTGACCGTACGGCTCGGGGCGAACGAGGACGGCCGGGGTGCGGGCGAGCGGCTGCTCGTCGACCCGCGCGACAGCGAAACGCTCTGGCTCGGCACCCGCCACGACGGCCTGCTGCGCTCCACCGACCGCGGGGCCACCTGGGCCCCGGCGGCCTTCCCCGCCACTGCGTCGGCAAGCGGCCAGGGCGTCACGTTGCTCGTGGCGGCGGGCCGGACGGTGTACGCGGGATGGGGCGACGGCGGCACCGCGCTCTACCGCACGGACGGTTCGGGCGGCTGGCAGGCGGTGCCCGGCCAGCCGTCGGCCGGCGCTGCGGCGACGAAGGTACCGATCCGTGCCGCGTACGACGCGGGCACGCGGGCGCTGTACGTGACCTACGCGGACGGCCCCGGCCCCAACAACCAGTCCAACGGCTCCGTCCACCGGCTCGACACGGTGACGGGTGTCTGGTCGGACGTGTCTCCAGTCGCCCCGAGCAGCGGCGATGCCTTCGCGTACGGAGGTGTCGCGGTCGACGCGAGCCGCCCCGGCACGGTCGTCGTGTCGACCAACAACCGCTGGGGACCCGTCGACACCCTCTTCCGTTCCACGGACGGCGGCGCGAGCTGGACCTCGCTCAAGGACTCCGCGGTCCTCGACGTGTCCGAGACCCCGTATCTGCGCTGGGGCGGGACCGACGCGAAGTTCGGGTGGTGGATCCAGGCACTCGCCGTCGACCCCTTCGACTCGCGGCACATCGTGTACGGCACGGGCGCCACGATCTTCGGGACGCGTGACCTGGTGCACTGGTCACCGGAGATCCGCGGGCTGGAGGAGTCCGCGGTGCGGCAGCTGATCGCGCCGCCCACGGGCGGTGCCCAACTGCTCAGCGGGCTCGGGGACATCGGCGTGATGTACCACGACTCGCTGACCGCGTCCCCGTCGCGGGGCATGGCGTCCAATCCGGTCTTCGGCTCGGCCACCGGCCTCGCGCTGGCCACGCTCAAGCCCTCGTACGTCGTACGGGCCGGCTGGCCCTCCGGGGGCGCGGCCGGGGCGTACTCGAACGACGGCGGCGCGAGCTGGCAGCCCTTCGCCTCCCAGCCGTCCATAGCCGCTTCGGCTCCCGGTCCGATCGCCGTGAGCGCGGACGGCAGGACGCTCCTCTGGTCGTTCATCCACTGGGACGGCACGAAGTACGCCGCCCACCGCTCGACGAACAGCGGCGCCACCTGGGCCGAGGTCCCCACCTTCCCGAAGGGCGGCACACCCGTCGCCGACCCGCTCGACTCCACCCGCTTCTATGTGTACGACACCGACACGGGTGCGGTGTTCGTGTCGAGGGACTCGGGCGCCACCTTCACCCGGGGGGCCGCGCAACTGCCTTCCGGCGACGTGCAGTTCCGCATCGCGGCGGCCCCCGGCCGCCGCGGTCACCTGTGGCTGTCGGCGAAGGACAAGGGGCTGTTCCGCTCGACGGACGGCGGCCTCCGCTTCACCCCGGTGGCGGGCTGCCAGGCATCGCACGCCCTCGGCTTCGGCAAGGCGGCGGCGACGACGGGCCGGCTGGCCTACCCGGCGATCTACCAGACCGGCCGGGTCTCCGCCACGTACGACGGTGTGGCGGTGCTGCGCTCCGACGACGCGGGCGTCACCTGGATCCGGATCAACGACCAGGCGCACCAGTGGGGATGGACCGGCGAGGTCATCACCGGCGATCCCCGCGTCCACGGCCGTGTCTACCTCGGCACCAACGGCCGCGGCATCCAGTACGCAGACCCCCAGTGAGAGACGAGTCGTCCATGCCGTCCCTGCGTGACGCCACCCGAGGCCGCGTCCTCTTCGGTGGCGACTACAACCCCGAGCAGTGGCCCGAGGAGGTGTGGGCCGAGGACGCCCGGCTCATGCGGGATGCGGGCGTCAACTCCGTCACCCTCGGCGTCTTCTCCTGGGCGATGATCGAACCGCGCCCCGGCGCCCGGGAGTTCGGCTGGCTCGACCGGCTGATGGATCTGATGCACGCCCATGGCATCGGAGTCGTCCTCGCCACGCCGACCTCGTCGCCACCGCCCTGGATGGGCGCACAGCACCCGGAGACGCTGCCGCGTGCCGAGGACGGTTCGGTGATCTGGTACGGGTCCCGGCAGCACTTCTGCGCGAGCTCGCCCGTCTACCGGCGCTACGCCGCCGCGCTCACCGAGGACCTGGCGGCGCGGTACGCGAACCATCCGGCGCTCACCGTGTGGCACATCAACAACGAGTACTGCACGCACTGCTGGTGCGATGCCACGGCCGAGCACTTCCGTCGCTGGCTGGCCAGCCGCCACACCACGGTGACGGCGCTCAACGAGGCATGGGGCACCGCCTTCTGGAGTCAGCGCTACGACTCCTGGGCGGAGATCCTGCCGCCCCGCAAGGCGCAGTACCTGCACAACCCGGCGCAACTGCTGGACTTCAAGCGGTTCACGTCCGACGCCCTGATGGAGTGCTACCTCGCCGAACGGGACATCGTCGCCCGGCACAGCCCGCACATCCCGGTGACCACCAACTTCATGCCGTTGTGGGCGGGCCAGGACGCGTGGGCTTGGGCGGCCGAGGAGGACATCGTCTCCGTCGACGTCTATCCCGATCCACGGGACCCGCAGGGCGGCCAGTACAACGCGATGCTCGCCGACATGACGCGCTCGCAGGCCGGGGGCCCGTGGATGGTGATGGAGCAGGCCGCCGGGCCGGTCAACTGGCGCGGGGTCAACCACCCCAAGCCCGCCGGGCTCAACCGGCTCTGGTCGCTGCAGTCCGTGGCCCGGGGCGCCGACGCCATCTGCTACTTCCAGTGGCGCCAGTCCCGGCAGGGCGCTGAGAAGTTCCATTCGGGCATGCTCAGCCATGCGGGCGAACAGGGCCGCACCTTCGGAGAGATCAAGCGGATCGGAGCGGAACTCGCACGCATCGGGCCGGAGGTGAGCGGCGCAGCCGTGGCCGGCGACGTGGCGATCCTGCACGACTGGGACGCGTGGTGGGCGGGTACGCAGGAGGGCCGGCCGTCCGCGCTCCTCTCGTACACGGAGGTCGTCCAATCCTGGCACCGCGGCCTCTGGGAGAGCGGGATCGCGACCGAATTCGCCCGCCCTGAAGCCGACTTGAGCGGATACCGGATGGTCGCGGTACCCCATCTCTATCTGCTCACGGACGCGGCGATCGATAATCTGGTCACCTACGTACGGGGTGGCGGCACGCTGGTATGCGGCTTCTTCACCGGCGTCGCCGACGAGGACGACCGGATCAGGCCGGGCGGCATGGACGCCCGGCTGCGTGAGCTGTTCGGCATCCGTACGGTCCACGAGTGGTGGCCGCTCGACGCGGACGCGGTGGTGGAGTGCGACGGCTTCGAGGGCGGGCTGTGGTCCGAGGAGCTGGAGCCGGACGGCAGTGCCGAGACGGTGGCGGCCTATCGTGGCGGCGAGCTCGACGGCCTGCCCGCGGTGCTGCGCAAGGGCACCGCGTGGTACGTGTCGACGCTGCCCGCCCCGGAAGCCCTGCGTGAGCTGCTGGGCCGCGCGGCGGCCGGGGCGGGCGCCCGCCCCGTACTGGCGGACCTGCCCGCCGGGGTGGAGGCGGTTCGCCGGGGTGACGTGCTGTTCCTGCTGCACCACGGCCGGGACCGGGTGACCGTCACGCTGCCGGGCCCGCACATCGACCTGCTGACCGGCGAGAAGACGGACGGCAGCGTCCAACTGGACCGCTACGGCGTCGCCGCGCTCAGGAGCACCACGGCGGCATGACCGACGGCATGGTGTACCGGCTCCCGCTCCCCCGGGGGCCGGTGCGCCATGACCGACGGTACGGAGTACCGGCTCCCGCTCATGCTCCCGCGGGGGCCGGTCCCGTGCTCGCCCTGATGGTCAACTCGGGTGTCAGCAACTCGACTTCGTCCGTGCCGCGGCCGGCGAGCTTGGCCACGACCTGCTCGACCGCCCGGCGGCCCATCTCCTGTGCCGGTATGGCGACCGAGGTCAGCCGCACCGATGCCTGGGAGGCCACCTGGTCGGGGCAGATCGCGACGACGGACACGTCCTCCGGCACGGCCCGGCCCTGCTGTTGCAGCAGGTTGAGCAGTGGCTCGACGGCGGCCTCGTTCTGGACGATGAATCCCGTGGTGCCCGGCCGCTCGTCGAAGATGCGGGCCAGCGTGCCGGCCATCGCCGCGTACCCGCCCTCGCAGGGCCGGTGCAGCACCCGGACGCCCGTGTCGCGGGCCTTGGCCCGCACCCCGTCCACGGTGCGCTCGGCGAATCCGGTGTGCCGTTCGTACACGGCGGCGGCCTCCCCGATCACGGCGAGTTCGCGGTGTCCGAGCCCGGCGAGGTGTTCGACACACAGCGCCCCGGTCGCCTCGAAGTCGAGGTCCACGCAGGTCAGCCCGGCCGTGTCGGCGGGCAGCCCGATGAGTACGGCGGCCCGGTCGGTCTCCCTGAGCAGGGGCAGCCGCTCGTCCTGGAGCTCGACGTCCATCAGGATCATGGCGTCCGCGAGGGAGCTTCCGGCGATCCTTCGTACGGCCGCGGGACCTTCCTCCCCGGTGAGGAGGAGGACGTCGTACCCGTGGGTGCGGGCCGTGGTGGCGACGGCGATGGCGATCTCCATCATCACGGGCACGTACATGTCGGTGCGCAGGGGCACCATCAGCGCGATGATGTTGGACCGGCTGCTGGCGAGTGCCCGGGCGCCCGCGTTGGGGTGGTAGCCGAGCTGCTGGATGCTCTGTTCCACCCGCTCGCGCGTGGAGGCCGAGATGGAGCGCTTCCCGCTGAGGACATAGCTCACCGTGCTCGCGGAGACTCCGGCGTGCTGGGCGACCTCGGCAAGCGTGACCATTCAGCTCTCCATTACGGGACGACGAATGACGGAATCTTCGAAGCGCTTCGACAAATCGACTCAGCGCCCTTCTTACCATCTGACATGCACAGATACCCTTGAGCCTAGAGCGCCCCGTACGGCCTGTCCAGACAGCCATCGAAGCGCTTCGATGACCCTCTGCCCCCGCCTCGCTGCCGGACGGTCCCGCCGGGGTGCACGGGCGGACACCGGGGGACAGTCCTTAGTCGCCGCCGACGGCGAAAAGGTTGCCGCGCACTTCCCCAGGAGTTTGCCGCGCACTTCCCTGAGTGTTGCCCGGACGGCGATGGGTGCGTCGCCTGCCAGTCATAGCCGCCAGACTAACCGCGGCCCACGGCGGCCGGACGGGAACCGGAGGCCACTGTCGGAGGCGGGTGATATCCATGATCCCCATGGACACCGAGCACGCTGCCCCCGCCGACCTCGACGCTCTGCGCGCCGCCTTCGGCATCGACGACGGCGGCGCGTCCGCCCTCGGCCGGACGGCGGTACACGCCTTCGAGACCGAGCACGGCGTCGTCCTGCCCGAGCCGTACCGGACGTTCGTCGCGGAGATATCCGACGGCTCGTACAGCGGGCCCCCAGGCTTCGGCCTCGTCGCCCTGGCCGAACTGCCGGACGACTGGGGGGACGACCGGCCGGAGCGCCGGCTGGATCTGCCCTTCCCCCTGACCGAGGCATGGCTGTGGGAGGACGACCCGAGGGCGCCGGAGGAGGTCGAGGCACTGCTCGACCCGGTCTTCGACCACGGCTCGATCGTGCTCGGCACGGACGGTTGCGGCATGTACTGGCACCTCGTCGTGACCGGACCGCACCGGGGGCACGTCTGGAACATCTGCGGTGAAGGGGCTTGGCCGTTCGGCGAGGAGTTCGGCTCCACCACCGGCACCGCCGGCTTCGCGGGATGGGTGGAGCACTGGGCCGCGGGCAAGCCGTGGTGCGACGCCCCTTGAGACCGCCCCGCTCGCGGCGGGGTGCCCCCGACCACGGCGCTCGCGCAGCCCTCCGCCCTCAGCCCTGCACCCCTCAGCCCTCCAGCAGGACGGGGAAGGACTCCATGTCGTTCTGTGTCATCACCGGCAGCTTGCGGATCTCCTCGTCCGCCACCGCGAGCCGCAGCCCGGGGAAGCGCCCGAACAGTGCGGGAAGCGCGATGGCCGCCTCCACCCGGGACAGCCCGGCTCCGGGACAGATGTGCGGACCGTGCCCGAACGTCATGTGGCGGATGGGAGCGGACCTGGTGATGTCGAAGGCGTCCGCGTCGGCTCCGTGCTGTACGGTGTCGCGGCCGATGGCCCGGTAGGAGATGACCACGCCCTCCCCCTTGGCGATCACCTCGTCGCCGACCTGGATGTCCTCCGTGGCGAAGCGCATCAGCAGGTGTGTGGTGGGGGTGTCCCAGCGCAGCGTCTCCTCGATCACGTTCTCCCAGGAGACCTCGCCGGCCAGCACCATCCGCAACTGCTCGGGGTGTGCGAGCAGGGCCCGTACGGCGTTGAGGATCAGTCCGATCGTCGTCTCGTGCCCGGCCGCGACCATCGCCTTGAGGTTGCCCACCACCTCCTCCTCGGTGAGCGGCTCGCCGCCCTCGTCGGCGAGGATGAGCGCGGTGGTGAGATCGTCCGTGGGCCGGGCGGCCTTCTCGCGTACCAGCCGCGTGTAGAAGACGTCCAGTTCGGCGAGCAGCGCCAGTCGTTCCTCCTGCGGCGTGAGCATGGAGAAGAACGCCTTGTACCTCTGGGTCAGCATGGCGTGCTCGGACTCGTCCACACCCATCAGCAGGCCGACGACCCGCATGGGCAGCGGCTGGGCGAAGACGCTCTTCAGGTCGACGGTGACACCGTCCTTGCCCTGCGCCGCGAGCTCGTCCAGCAGTTCCCGGGTGAACCTCTCGATGTCCGGGCGTATCTCTTCCAGGCGGCGCGGAGTGAGGGCCTGGGAGGTCTTGGTCCGCAGCCGCCGGTGCTCCGCCCCGTCCACGGTGAACATGGAGCGGCCCGCGTCGATCATGCCGATCAGCGGCCAGGCGTGTGTCACCTCGCCGCTCCGCCAGAGCCCCCAGGCGTCGAGATCCTTCACCAGCCGGGAATCGAGGAGCAGGTGGCGTGCCTCGGCGTGCCGGGTGACGGTCCAGGCCGGCACGCCGAGCAGCTCGATCCGCGCCAGCGGCCCGGCCTCGCGCAGCCGCTCGGTCTCACCGTCGAGGTCCTGCACCATGGGGTCGATGACCACGGTGGCATGGGGGCACTTCACAACGAGTCTCCTGTCGGACGTACGGGGGTGAAGCGGACGGGAAGTGACGTCATGCCGCGCAGAAAGGCGGAGGGCCGCCGCACGAGATCCTGCGCGCCGACGGCGAGTTCGAGGTCGGGAAGCCGGTCGAGAAGCACCTCGATGCCGGTACGGGCGATGATCTCGGCGATCTCCTGCGCGGGGAACGGGCAGCGGTACTCACCGTGGCTGAAGGCGAGATGCGCGCTGTTTCCGCCCTGCCCGGACAGGCTTCCCGTGGCGGGCATGTGCTGACGCATGTGCGGGTCGGCGTTGGCCGCCCCCAGGCCGAGCAGCAGCATGTCTCCCGCCCGGATGGACCGGCCGCCGAGCTGGGTGTCTCTGGCCGCCCAGCGCCCGGCGAGTATCTGGGTGGGGCCGTCCTCCCAGAGCACCTCGTTCATGGCCTCGGCGACGCTGCGCCGGCCGCCCGCGAGAGCCTCGGCGAACTCGTCGTCGGTGAGCATCAGCCGCATGGAGTTGCCGATCCAGTCGGCGGTGGTGAGATGTCCGGCGGCCGTGATGGCCATCAGATCGAGTACGTACTCCTCGTCGGTGAACGCTTCGGGGTGGGCCAGCATCCGGGACGTCACGTCGTTGCCCGGCTCGGCCCGCCGGGCGGCGAGCAGCCGCCGCATGTGCTCCCCGAACCGTAGGTGAGCCTCCTGAGCCCCGGGCCCGCCGTCGGCCAGCTCCTTCAGCACCTGGGCGATCCTGAGCCCCTCGTCGTCCGGAAACCCGACGAGGCGGGCGAGGACGAGAACGGGCAGGGGCTCGGCGAAGTCGGCGATCAGATCGGCGGTTCCGCGCCGGCACACGTCGTCGATCAGCCGGTCGGCCAACTGCTCGCAGTGGCCGCGCAGTTCGTGCGGCTCCACACCTTCGAGCGCGGGCCCCACCATCTCGGCGTGCCGCCGGTGCTCGGCACCGGCGGTGAAGTAGATGGACGGCATGGGACGCCCGACCATCGGCAGCAACGGCCAGTCCTCGGGCAGGCTGCCCCACTGGTTCCACAGCCCGACGTCCCGGGGGAACAGCTCACCGTCGCTGGTGACCTGATGAAGCTCCCGATACCCGATGACCAGCCAGGCCGGAACGTCCCCGGCAAGCTCCACGGGCACGACGGCCCCGTGATCGCGGCGCATGGCGTGGTAGAGGGCCCGGGGCTCGGTATGGAACCCGGGCCCGCTGAGCGCAACGGCGTCCGGCACCGGGCTTACGGGGCAGCCGCTGCCCGAGCGGGCCTCCGTCACGGGTTCCGGCGATGGCACGGCGGAAGAGGGGTGCGTCATCGTCCTGACTCCTGTGGCGGAAGCTTCACGCGTCGCGAACATACGATCAACGCGGCCCCACTATAAGGAGATTGAGCCCACCCGGGCCATCATTCAGGAGCCGGAATCCGCCCTCACCGTGCCTCGCCGGACTCCGCCGCCCCGTCAGACCTCGGGCCGCACGGCGCCCGGGTTCAGGACCCGGGCGAGGAACGCCTTGGTCCGGGGGTGTTCCGGCCGGGCCAGTACCTCCTCCGGGGCACCCTCCTCCACCACTCGGCCGTCGTCCATGAAGACCACACGGTCGGCGACGTCACGGGCGAAGCCCATCTCGTGGGTGACGACCATCATCGTCATGCCCTCGTCCGCCAGGGTGCGCATCACTCCCAGGACGTCGCCCACCAGTTCGGGGTCGAGCGCGCTGGTCGGCTCGTCGAAGAGCATCAGCCCGGGTCCCATCGACAGGGCCCGCGCGATAGCCACACGCTGCTGCTGACCGCCGGACAGCTGGGAGGGGAAGCTGTCCTCGCGGTCCGCGAGGCCGACCTTGACGAGGTTCTCCCGGGCGATGCGGCCCGCCTTCTCCCGGTCACGCCCGAGCACCCTGCGCTGAGCGATCGTCAGGTTGTCCAGCACGCTCAGATGAGGGAAGAGGTTGAACTGCTGGAAGACCATGCCGATCCGGCGGCGCATCGCGTCCAGATCGATGTCCGGATCGCTCATGTCGACACCGCCGACGGTGACCGTGCCGCTGGTCGGCGCCTCCAGCAGGTTCACACAGCGCAGCAGGGTCGATTTCCCCGACCCCGAGGGACCGACCACGCAGACGACCTCGCCGGCCGCGATCGTGAAGTCGATGCCGCGCAGCACTTCGACCTCGCCGAACGACTTGTGCAACCCGCGGATCTCGATCGCCGGAGTGGACTCCGTCATGTCTCCCGCCCCCATCCCGTGTTCACCTTGCCTGTGCATGACGGGCCTCAAGGCGCCGTACGAGATAGCCGAGCGGGATCGTGACCAGGAGGTAGCACAGGCCCGCCACGAAGATGGGAGTGGTGTTGGCCGTCGTGCTGGCCAAGTCCCTGCCGAACTTGGTGAGTTCACGCTGTTGGAGCGTGACACCCAGAAAGAGCACGAGCGAGGAGTCCTTGAAGAGCAGGACCATTTCGTTGGTGAGCGGCGGCACGATGATCCGGAACGCCTGGGGGATCACGATCGACCGCATCGCGGTGGCATGTGACATGCCGAGCGTCCGCGCGGCCTCCAACTGGCCGCGTGGCACGGCCTGGATGCCCGCCCGGATGGTCTCGGCCATGTACGCGGCGGAGACCAGACCGAGGGCGCAGGCGACCTGCCCGTAGGTCTCCCCGGGGAAGACGATCCCCGGGAAGGCGAGGGGGACACCCACCCCGACGAAGATGAAGATCAGCAGGGCGGGCAGGCCGCGGAAGAACTCGATGTAGGCCATCGCGAGCCAGCGGTAGGGCGCGACGGAGGACAGCCGCATCAGCGCGACGACGAGCCCCAGCACGAGTCCGACGCCGAAACCGGTCAGTGTGTACACCACGGTGTTCAGCAGCGCGACCGTGATGAGCTCGGGGAAGAGCTGCCGGGCGACCGACAGATCCAGGAACTGCTCCTGGAGCTGGCGCCAGTCGGCCAGCGCGCCCACGACCACCACGACGATCGCGAAGACGGCGTACTGCACACCCTGGGAGATACGGCGCCGGCGGCGCGGTGACATCCGGGGCCGCGCAGCCGTCTCCTCCTGGTCCTTGCCGGTGATCAGGGCGGTCACTGGGCGTCGGCACCCTTCGGCATCGGCCCGATCCACTGCTCGTACAGCTTCTTGTACGTCCCGTCGGACTTCGCGTCCTTGATGGCCTTGTCGATCACCGCGAGCAGCTTGGGATTGCCGCCCTTGCGGACCGCGAAGCCGTACTGCTCACCGGTGTCGAGATTGCCCACGATCTCGAACTTGGCGGCCGTGGCGGGGTCCTTGAGCCAGTTCTGCACGACGGGGTAGTCCTGCACGATGACGTCGACCTGGCCGGTACGCAGTCCGTTGAGCTCGGCGTCGGAGCTCTCGAAGGACTGCGGGTCGGCGCCGTGCTCACGGGCGAAGTCCTCGCCGGTGGTGGAGGACTGGGAACCGAGCTTGAGTTTCTGCGCGGTGATGTCCTCGACAGTCGCCGCCTTGACGCCCTTGCGGGCCAACAGGGCCTGGGTGGCGTCGAAGTACGGGGCGGAGAAGTCCAGATTCGCCTTGCGCTCGTCGGTGATCGTCATACCGGCGGCGGCCACGTCACAGACACTCGCGTTGAGGTCCGCGCCGGTCTTGATCGTCTCGAACGACTTGTCCACGACGACCTGCTTCACGCCCAGGTCCTCCGCGACCAGATCGATCATCGAGACATCGAACCCGACCACCTCTCCGTCCTTCTCGGACTGGAAGGGCGCGTACGGCAGATGTGTACAGGTGGTTATCTGGCCGGACTTGACCAGCTTCGCACCTTTGACGGTCGCTCCGTCATCGCTGCTGCTACAGGCACTGAGCGGAAGAGCGAGCGCGGCGGCCGCGCAGACCGCGGCGATCCGGCGGGAAGGCAGACGGGACGAGCTCATGGCGGTTCCCCTTGTGCACGAAGGACGGACTCGCGGACGAACTCGCGGATCGACGGTGATCCGCGATCAAAGTCCGCACAGAATGTCGGAGCACCGGGCGAAAGTCCACCCTGCGCCAGTTGGCCGGGGACTTCGTCCCGCTTCACACCGCGCTGCCAACTCCCGTGCCACGGACGGGCCTTCGGATTCGCCGGGGCCGGACGAGTGTCCGGCCCGATCACGGTGCCTTGAAGAGGGCCGGGAAGCGTGGAGCCAGCCACGCCTTGCGGCCCCAGGAGAGCACGCGGCCCGAGGCGATGGCGGCCGGCGTACGGCGACGGCCCAGGGTCATCAGGAAGAAGGTGACCGGTTCGGTGTGGATCGTGCAGTCCGGGCGGCTCGGTGGCCGGGGGCCCACCGTCACCGCTCCGTCGGCGAAGGTCACGCCGAAGCGGCTGCCGCCCCACAGGCGGATCGTGTAGCGAGCGGTCAGCCCCGCGGCGGCCGCGTCGTCCTTCATCCGTGGCATCGCGGTGATCAGGAAGGGGAGGGTCAGCTCGACCCGGGCCCGGTCGATCATGTGCGGCCGGTCGAGCGCGCGGGCCAGGTCGTAGCCGTGGCCGAGCATGTGCGTCAGCAGATAGGAGCCCACCACCTCGGGGCTCATCGGGCCCATCGGGGTGGTCACCGTCCCCTCGCTCGCGCGCCGTTCCGCTGCCTCGATTGCCTCGATGTACGCATCGGCCTGCGTGACGATCATCTCCGCCAGCGGACCTGCGCCCCTCTCGTCGAACGCGGCGAGCGCCCGCTCGTTCGCTTCGGCGATGCTCTGTGGCGTGCCGTCGCCATGGCGGAGTTCATGCCCGGCCGCGACCGCGGCCATCAGGTAGTTGGCCTGCGCCAGGTGCGCCGCCACCTCCCCGACGTTCCACACCAGGCCGGGTACGGGAGCCCTCATGTCGGTGCCTTCGGGCAACAGCGCGGCGACCTCCCTGGCCGTACCCCGTATCGCATCGGCGAGCCCTTCGGGCAGGGTGTCGCGCACGCCTTGCCCAGCCACTGATTCCACGCCGTTCCGCCTCGGTCTCGTGTCGGTGCCAGAGGTGCACAGCCCGTTGGCGGGCTGTTCTGGGTTACCCGCGGTACACAAGACCAGGCGCTGCGCGCTTCGACAAGACCTCGGGCAGCACTGCGCTCGCCGACCTCGACGGCGAAGGCGAAGGCGCTGCGCCGACCGGTCAGCTGACCTTCGTCCATTCCTGGCAGCGTTGGGTCTGGAAGTACTCGCCCTTGTTGAGGGTAACGCGCCCCGGTCCTTCCAGGTTGTTGTTGGCGATGATCGCGTCGAACTCACCGCTGGCGTCCTTGAGCCGGGCCCAGTAGCAGCCGAACGCCCCGTCACTGCCTGCGGTCTTGTACGTCCCTGCCGCGATGTCCTCACCGACCAGGTACTCCCCGTCCCCGCCGAAGGTGCTCACAGGACCGGCCTCCTTCGTCTCCTTCGGCTTGGCAGTCACCGTCTTGGTCACCGTCGGCGCGGGAGCAGCCTTGGCCGTCTCGGTCACGGTCACGGTCACCGTCGGACCCGGCTTCGCGGTGGCGTCGGCCTGGCTGCCCGCTTCAGCCTCTGTGCTGGAGCCGATGCCCGTGCCGATGAGCAGGGCGACGAAGGCGACCGCGCCGTGTGTGAGCCACGCCTTGCCGCGCGAGGGCTTGCGCGGCGCGGGGGCCGGCGGGGCCGGGACGCCGTACTGGGGCGCGCTGTACGGTCCGGGGCCCTGATACTGCGGAGTGTTCATGGCGTGCTCCAAGTAGGCGTGGTGAGTGGTGGGTTCGGGATTTCCCCCGCCGGAACGACGGGCCGGGCTGGTGCGGGCGCGTGTCGGATCCGTTGCTACTGGCCGCGGATCCTGCGCCCCGCCTCGGTGCCGGGGTAGAGGATCGCGTCGGCGACCCGGCCACCGGAGTCCTTGACTCCGCCGCTGAAGTTGAGCCGTCCCGTGGCGCTCGCCTTGGCAGCGACGCCGTCCCAGTAGCGGGGCTCACGGTCCCACTGGATGTCGGCGAGGAGCCGGTACAGGTCCTCGGCGGCCAGCGCGTTCATCGGGTCGGCCCACGGGGTGGTCTGGTGCACGGCGATGCCGAGGCCCGCGAGTACGGCCGGCGCCGTGATGGCACTGCGCGAGGCGAAGTGCGGGTAGTGGTCGGAGATCAGCCGGGCCAACGTGGGGACGACATTCCCCTCCACGTGCTCGGCGTTCGCCCCGGAGGGGAGCTCGTCCTCGTGGACGGTCTCCGCCGAGCGGGTCAGTCCGGCGCGCCCGTAGATCGCGGTGATGACGAGAGCACGCAGCGCGGAGAGCGTGATGACCTCCGGGTCGGTCTTGCCGACCTGCCGCTTGCTGGCGTTGACGAGCTTCGTGAACGGTACGAGTCTGTCGTCGACTTCGACCTTGACGGAGTCGGCGAGTCGGTGCGCGAGACGGGTCGCGAAGTCCCGCTGATCCATGGACATGGCCAGGTTCTTGGCGACGACGACGCCCTGCACATTGCGGTCGTAGAAGATCTGACGGGCATCGGCGACGGACAGGTCCACGTACAGCTCGAAGGGGACGCGGATGTGGGCGAGTTCGGCGTAGGTGAGCCCGAACCGCTCGGGGTCGTCGTAGAGCTCGTGCCAGGCCGCCGTCTGCGTCTCGCCGTCGATGGCGACGACGCAGGTGCCGGGGGTGATGGTCAGCGTCCGCAGTCCGGTGCCGGGCAGCAGCTCGTCGCTGAGGGCGGCGAGCGGGCCCGCGTGCCAGAACGTGATCGGCGGCGTGGACCAGCCGGCACCCAGCTCGCCCTTCACGCCGTCGGCGATGTACTCGGCGTACGAGCCGACGTTCTTCCCCTTCTGCGTGGACTTCAGCGCACGCTGCACCAGGGCCCGCAGCTCGGCATGGCGCCGTACCGCGCCGGACGCGGCCTTGAGCGTCTTGGTGTCCTCCTCGCGGCGGGGCGAGGGGACGAGCTGGACGAGGGTCGCCACGGACATGGTCCCGATCACGGCGTCCGCCCGGAACGGCATGACGGTGAGCTGGATTCCTTCGACGACCGTGGTCGGCAGGGTGATGTGCATGAGGCGTCTCCCTCGGGATCAGAGGAGCGGCACACGTCTGGGCACCGCGTCGCAAGGTGTGGGGAACAGGCACGCCGAAGACTTTCGCCGTGACGAGCGCCGCCAACCGGAAGCTCCACCAGATAAGCATCGCCGTGAAAGCACTGTCAAACGCCTTGAGGGATTTGACTCGCGCTGTACAGTGTTTACTGTTCACTCCCGAGAGGCCCAGGAACCCATGCCCCAGCCATCAGCTCAGGTGACCGCCGCCGAGATCTCCCGAATCGCGGGGGTCACGCGTGCCACCGTCAGCAACTGGCGCCGTCGGCACGACGACTTCCCGGCCCCGTCCGGCGGCACCGACAGCAGTCCGCTCTACGACCTGGAAGCGGTACGGATGTGGCTGGAGGCGCGCGGCCAGTCGTCCGCCGCCACACCGTCCGAGGAGCTGCGCACCGTACTGCGGCTCCACGGGTCGGGGTCCGGCGTCGCAGGCCGCTTGTTCCCTCTCGTCCTGGCGGCCTCACGCCGCAGCGCGGACGAGCTCACCGTGCTTGACGGCCTGCCCGACTCCGACGTCATCGCGCAGGCCGACAGCGCTGCGGCCGAGCTGGCCGGCTCGGTCCCGGAGGCCCAGACCGTCCACTTCCGTCCGGACGACGTCAGCGCTCTCCGTGCTCTGATTCGCTGCGTACGCAGTGAGGGTGCGCAGAGCACTCTCGATGTCCTCGCCGAACGCGAACTGGACGACACGGCCTCCAGCGGTACGTATCAGACGCCTCCGGGACTCGCGGACCTCATGGCACGGCTCCTGTCGGATCACACCACGCGCGTCCTCGATCCGGCGTGCGGCAGCGGCAGTCTGCTCGCGGCGGCGGCCCGTCGGGGCGCGACAGGGCTGTACGGCCAGGACTCCCTGTCCGTACAGGCTCAGCGCACTGCGGTACGGCTGCTGCTGTCGGCGCCGGATGCGCAGGTCACCGTGCGCGCGGGCGACACCCTGCGCGCCGATGCCTTCCCCGAGCTGAGGGTGGGCGGCGTTCTCTGCAATCCGCCGTACGGCGATCGCGACTGGGGCCACGAGGAGCTCGCATACGACCAGCGATGGGCTTACGGAGTACCGCCGCGGATCGAGTCGGAGCTGGCCTGGACGCAGCACGCACTGGCGCACCTGGAGCCCGGCGGCTACGCGGTGATCCTGCTGCCCCCGGCCACAGCCGCTCGTGCCTCCGGCCGCCGCATCCGTGCCGAGCTCGTACGCAGCGGCGCGCTGCGTGCGGTTGTCGGCCTGCCCATCGGCGCTTCCGCTCCCCTGCACATCGGCCTGCACCTGTGGGTCCTTCAGCGCCCGGAGCCGGGTGGCACGGGCGGCGCGTCCGTGCTGTTCGTGGACGTGAGCGGGGACCAGGGCGAAGGCGCTGCGAGCTCACCGCAGGCTACGCAATCCCGTCTGCGGCCCCGCCGTACGGGTGTGGACTGGAGCGGGCTGTCGGACGAGGTCCTGGCCCATTGGGCCGCGTACAGGGGGGATCCGGAAGCCTTCGCCGATACACCCGGCGCGGCGCGCGCAGTCCCGACCATCGATCTCGTCGACGACCTCGTCGACCTCACGCCGGCCCGACAGGTGCGTGCCGCACCTGTCGACATCGATCCGGCGGAGGTGGCAGAGCGCGCGGAGGAACGGCGCAAGCTGCTCGTCACGTCCCTCACCGCGCTGGAGAGCGCGGCGGGTTTCGGACCGTGGAGGGCAGCAGTCACAGAGTCCGCACGGGCGTGGCGTACGGCTACGGTCTCCGATCTCGCCCGAGGAGGCGCGCTCTCCTTGCTGCGGGCGGCAGTCCCCGTCAGCCGTGGGGACACCCGCGACGAGAGCCCGGACACGGACGGCAGGGAACGCCCGGTGCTCACCGCGTCCGACATCAGGAGCGGCGCCAGCCCCTCGGGCTCGGCGGAAGACCTGCGTACCGATGCGGCGCACACCGTCGCCACGGGTGATGTTCTCGTACGAGGTGTAGCCGGCGGCAACGGAATGATGGTTCGCGTCGCGGACGAGGCGGACGCCGAAGCCCTGCTCGGCCACCACATCCACCTGCTGCGGCCGGACCCGGCTCGGCTCGACCCCTGGTTCCTCGCGGGGTTCCTCGGCGCCGAGGACAACATCGCCGGAGCCTCCACGGGCAGCACCGTCCTGCACGTCACGCCGGGCAGGCTGCGCGTACCGCTGCTTCCGCTGGAGGAGCAACGACGGTACGGGGCGGCGTTCCGCCGCGCACACGAACTACGCGCCGCGGCCCGCCGGACGGCCGAGCTCGGCGAGGAGACGGCACGCGCGCTGCTCACCGGTCTGACGGCCGGAGCGCTGCTCCCGCCGCCGGAGAGCCCGTTGGCCTGAACGGCAACGCCGCCTCCACATATCGACCACACTGGATCGCAACCGTCCCAAGCGGGCCGGGGCCATCGAAGGGAACGCGTTGAACAGCAGTAAGCACACGGAACTGGCGAACCATGCCTGGTCCGTCGCCGACCTCCTGCGCGGCGATTACAAGCAGTCCGACTACGGCAAGGTCATCCTGCCGTTCACGGTGCTGCGCCGCCTGGAGTGCGTCCTTGAGCCGACGCGCGAAAAGGTCATCGAGGTCGTCGCCGAGCTCGAAGGCCAGGAGGTCGACAAGGGACGCTTCCTGCGCAGGGCGTCGGGCCACTCCTTCTACAACACGACGCCGCTCACGTTGAAGAAGATCGCCCATGATGCACAGAACGCCGCGCAGAACCTCCAGCTCTACGTCGCGGGTTTCTCGGACAACGCCCGCGAGGTCCTGGAGAAGTACGACTTCAACCAGCAGATCAAGAAGCTGGAATCGGCGAAACTGCTGTACGACGTCATCGGCCGGTTCACCGACCTGGACCTGCGTCCCGAGGTCGTGCCCAATCACAACATGGGGTACATCTTCGAGGACTTGATCCGCCGCTTCTCCGAGCAGTCGAACGAGACCGCGGGTGAACACTTCACCCCGCGCGAGGTCATCAAGCTGATGGTCAACCTCCTCGTCGCCCCCGACGCGGACGCCCTGACCCTGCCCGGCTCGGTGCGCACGGTGATGGACCCGGCCTGCGGCACGGGCGGGATGCTCAGCGCCGCCGAGGACCACGTCAAGTCGCTCAACGAGAATGCCCGGGTGAAGGTGTATGGGCAGGAGCTCAACCCCGAGTCGTGGGCGATCTGCCGTTCCGACCTGATGATCAAGGGCCAGGACCCGGAGAACATCGCTCTCGGCAACTCCTTCTCGGACGATGGTCATTCGGGCCAGACGTTCGACTACATCCTGGCCAACCCGCCGTTCGGTGTGGACTGGAAGAAGGTCAAGGACGACGTCGAGACGGAGTACGAAACGCTCGGCGACTCCGGCCGCTTCGGAGCGGGCCTGCCCCGCATCAATGACGGCTCGCTGCTTTTCCTCCAGCACATGATCTCGAAGATGAAGCCGGTGGACGTGAACGGCGGGGGCGGCTCGCGCGTCGCCATCGTCTTCAACGGTTCGCCGTTGTTCAGTGGTGCCGCCGAGTCCGGCGAGTCCAACATCCGCCGGTGGATCCTGGAGAACGACTGGCTGGAGGCGATCGTCGCCCTCCCCGACCAGCTCTTCTACAACACCGGTATCTCCACGTACTTCTGGATCCTGACGAACAGGAAGTCCGCCGACCACAAGGGCAAGGTCGTGCTGCTGGATGCGCGCGGCTCCTGGCTCAAGATGCGCAAGTCGCTCGGCGACAAGCGCAAGGAGCTGGGCGACGGCACGGGCAACCGCCCGAACCACATCGGCGACATCACGAAACTGTACGGAGAGGCGCTGCACGTCGCCGCCGACCCGGAGCACGCGGACCACGGCAAGGTGAAGGTCTTCAAGAACGAGGACTTCGGCTACCACCGCATCACGGTCGAACGCCCGCTGAGGCTGCGCTTCGAGCTGACGGACGAGACCTTGGCAGCGCTCGTCGCGTCCAAGCCGGTCCAGAAGTGGGCGGAGGAGCGGGCGCTTCCGAGGCACCCGGAGCTGGCCGCAGTGGTCAAGGCCCGCCGCAAGCTGACGGATGAGGAGGCGGCGCAGGTCCAGGAGGTGGTGGGCACTGAGGCTGCGGTGTTCGCAGAGGCGCTGCGGCCATTGGTCGGTACGTCGTGGCCGAAGAAGTCGGAGGCGACGGTCGCGCTCAAGGACGCGGTGATCGAAGCCGGCCTGCTGTGGCCGACCGGTGCGCCGTTCGCGAAGGCGGTCAGGGACACGGTGGGGGTACGTGACCCTGAGGGCGAGCTCCAGAAGCTCAAGGGCGGTGCTCCGGAGCCGGACACGGAGATGCGGGACTACGAGAACGTGCCGCTGGACGAGGACGTGGAGGACTACCTCAAGCGAGAGGTGCACCCGCACGTTCCGGACGCGTGGATCGACCACACGAAGACGAAGGTCGGCTACGAGATCCCGTTCACGCGCCACTTCTACGTGTACGAGCCGCCGAGGCCGCTGGCGGAGATCGACGCTGAACTGAAGTCGCTTGAGGCGGAGATTCAGGCGCTGCTGGGTGAGGTCACCGAATGAGTAATAGGCTTCCGTTGAAGCGCGTGGCTCAGGTACGTTACGGTCTCGGCCAGCCGCCACCACTTTCTGATCAAGGGGTGGCAATCATTCGGGCAACCAACATCAGCAGGGGACGAATCACCGAAGCGAACATGCTTAGGGCCGCAATTGATGATCTGCCGTTGGATCGTGCTCCTCTACTCGCCGAGGGTGAGATCCTCGTCGTCCGCAGCGGTGCCTACACTGGAGACTCTGCGCGGGTCTCGTCCGACTGGGTCGGTAGTGCGCCTGGGTATGACATGCGAGTAACTCCGCGAGCCATTGAATCCCGTTATTTGGCGTATTCACTGCTAGGTAATTCGGCTCTTGACCAGATGACTTTGGCGAGCACGCGCGCAGCGCAACCACACCTTAACGCCGAAGAGCTGGGTGAGGTTGAACTCTGGGTTCCCGCACTGGAGGAGCAACGCCGCATCGCCGACTTCCTGAATACCGAAACCGCCCGCATCGACCGCCTGATGGCGCGTCGTCAGGCACAGGGGAAGCGGCTCGATGAACGGGCTTACGCCTCGGTTTCCGAGATTCTCGTACCAGGGATCCTGTCTAGTCCGCTGACTCAATGGCCTTGGACCTGGCTGCCTGAAATGACCTCGGATCGTCCACTCGTGCGCCTCGGCTACGTATGTAAGCTGCAGAACGGTCTGACAGTTGACGGAAAGCGTGACGTCTCAGGCGATGTCGTAACGCGTCCGTACTTGCGAGTGGCTAATGTGCAAGCTGGTCGCGTGGATCTGGGGACCGTCAATGAGATCACGGTGCCACGAGACATCGCCGAGCGGAGCACGCTTCGTCCGGGGGACGTGCTCATGACTGAGGGTGGCGACTTGGACAAACTTGGTCGCGGCACGGTCTGGCAAGGAGAGCTTCCTGGGTGCCTGCATCAGAACCACGTATTCGCTCTACGGCCGGCGCCCGACCGACTGGATGGTGACTATTTGGCTCTCATGACACGGACACTGCATGGGCGCTGTTACTTCGAAAGCACCGGCACAAAGACAACGAACCTCGCCTCGACGAATAGCAGCAAGATCCTCAGCTTCCCGATTCCGCTCCCCGATGTGGCCGTTCAACGCGAACTGGCCCAGCGAGCGCAACAGGCGCTAGACAGCATCGAGAACGCGAGTCAGCTCTTGGACCGGCAGCTCAGACTCCTGCAGGAGCGCCGCCAAGCTCTCATCACCGCCGCCGTAACCGGCCAGTTCGACGTCTCCACCGCCTCCGGTCGAGGAGTTGACTCGCCATGACCACCGAGCCCGAGCGCTCCTCCCACCCCGTCCCCTTCGTCACCCGCGTCCGCATCGAGAGCTACAAGTCGATCGCCACCTGCGACGTAGCCCTCGGACCCCTCACCGTCCTCGCCGGATACAACGCCGCCGGAAAGTCCAACTTCCTCGATGCGATCCGCTTCGTTCGCGATGCTCTGGAACACTCACCGGCCAAGGCGCTGGCCGCGCGCGGTGGGCTCGACCGGGTGTTGTTCCGGTCGCCCGAGCGAGAGGGAGCCGAGCAGGCGGCGTCCTTCTCGATCTGCCTGGACCTCCAGCTCGTACCCGAACAAGGCGACGGTCTGCCTCGACCCGCGCTATATGCCGTCGAGATCGGCAGGGGCCCAGCCGGCGAGGGGGCTCACGTCGTCCTGCGTGAGGAGAGTCGGCTACAGCTCTCCGACGACTGGACCGAGTCCTTCGTCCTCACCCCTGATGGCCTTGATTCCACCGATGGCCTCGATGTCTCGCGCCGCGCCCTGTCCGGCCGGCGCGACCGCCTCTTCCTTTCGGCCGCCGCGCTGCAAGGGCCGTTCTTCTCCGTCGAGACCGCCCTCCTCAACACGGCCTTCTACGAGCTGGACTCAGCGGCGCTGCGAGCGACCGACGACGAGGCGTCTCGGCACTCCCGACTCGGTCCGGCCGGGGAACACATCGGGCATGTGCTGGGGCTGATGGCCGACGAGTACCCGTTGCTGAAGGAGGAGACGGACGCGTCCCTCCGGGCCGTCGTTCCAGCCTCGCTCGGCGTGGACGAACGGCGAGAGGGAAACTTCTCCTCGCTTCAGGCCCGATTCTGGACGGCGGATCAGACCAACCCCCTGCCGTACTGGGAAGCAGTCAATTCAGGTGCTGTCGCCGCCGCCGACCCGCATGTGCAGGTGTTCCACCAGCAACAGCTCTCCGAAGGCACGGTGCGAGCAGCAGGCGTGCTGACGGCACTCTTCCAGCCCGATGCCGCCAACGGGACCATCCCGCTGCTTGCCATCGAGGAGCCGGAGCTGGCGATCCACCCGTCAAAGGCGGGGGCGCTCTTCGAGGCGGCGGAGAGTGCTTCTCTCCGCACTCAGATCATCGTGACCACGCAGAGCTCCGACTTCCTGGACGACGAGCACGTCCGGCCCGAGCACCTGCGGATGGTGGAGATGGTAGGTGGAGTGACGTACGTCGGTGAACTCGACGCACGCACCCGCCACTACCTGGAGGAGCGCCCCGACATGCTCCCCGAGCTCCATCGCAAGGAACAGTTGCGTCCCGCTCAGCTGACCGAGGGCACCCCGTGAGCACTCCGTCCGTCAGGCCCCGACGGATCGTCACCATCGTCGAAGGACACGGCGAGGTCCAGGCCCTGCCGGTACTCCTCTGGCGTCTCCACAGTGAACTGGCTCCCGAGGTCTGGCTGGACTTACCGCGCCCCTTCCGTGTCGGCCGGGATTCCCTGCTCGTCGAGCGCGGAATCGAAGACGCGGTCGACGCAGCGCTGTCGACCGCACAGGACGTAGAAGGATTACTCGTGCTCTTCGACTCCGACGACGACTGTCCGGCCACGCTCGGCCCCGCGCTCCGCGAGCGGATCGAACGCGCCCGTCCCGGATTGCCGACGGCCGTGGTCCTGGCGCACCGGGAGTACGAGTCCTGGTTTCTCGCCGCTGCCCCGTCATTGCGCGGAGTCCAGGGAATGGCCGCTGACCTGGATTCGCCGCCGCGTCCCGAGGACATCCGCGGCTGCAAGGAGTGGCTGACCCGGCACCGTCCAGCCGGCCGGCCCTACAAGCCCATGGAACATCAGCCGGGCTTGACCATGGCCTTCGACATCGCCATGGCTCGCGCCAACTCACCCTCCTTCGACAAGTTCTGCCGAGACGTCGCCTATCTTCTGACCGGAAAACGGGGAGCATAGTCATGGCCGTTCACCATGAGTCCGCCTTCGGCGACGCCATAGTCGCCTCTATGTCCGAGCGCGGCTGGCGCGAGGCGAGTCCGAAGGACTATCAGGCAGACCTCGGCCTGGACACCAACGAGTTGTTCACTTTCATCGGCGAGACCCAGGGTGACGCGTGGCACGACCTCGTCGACACCTACTACCACCGCGACCCGGACGACGCACAGCGCGGTTTCGCCAAGCGGCTCGGCCAAGCCCTCGCCGATCCCAAGCGCGGCGTCATCGACGTGCTGCGTAACGGGGTCAAGGACCAGGGCGTCCTGATCCGCGTCGCCTACTTCAAGCCGAACCTCGTCGCGGACGACTCCGTGCTCGATGGTTACCGGGCCAACCGCCTCACTGTCGTACGCGAGGTGAAGTACGCGACCAAGCGGGCGGACAAGGACAATGAGCTCGACCTGACCCTGTTCCTGAACGGAATCCCGCTCGCCACCGCCGAGTTGAAGAATCCGCTCACCCGGCAAGGGGTCGAGGACGCCAAGGCCCAGTACCGCACGAAGCGAGACGCCACCGAGCTGATCTTCCAGCACCGCGTGGTCGCGAACTTCGCGGTCGACCCGGATCTCGTCTTCGTCACCACCCGACTGCGCGGCGAGAAGACGCACTTCCTGCCCTTCAACACCGGCTCCGCGGGCCCCGGCCGGCCGGGCGGCGCCGGAAACCCGGCGCCGAGCGCGCCGGGCACGTACTCCACCTCGTACCTGTGGGAGCAGGTGTGGCAGCGGGACAACTGGCTCGACCTGCTGCACCGGTTCGTGCACGTCCACAAGGAGAAGACTCCTGGAGGTGGCAGCACGAAGAAGACGATCTTCCCGCGCTACCAGCAGTGGGACGCGGTCAAGAAGCTCACCGCGCATGCCGCCGCGCACGGCGCAGGACACAACTACCTGGTCATGGCCTCCGCCGGCTCCGGAAAGTCGAACACCATCGGCTGGCTCGCCCACCGTCTCAGTGACCTGCACACGCCCACCGATCCGCGCGAGTTGGCCACCGAAGCACTCGCCTCGGGTGTGCGCCCCGGCGAGCCGGTCTTCGACAAGGTCATCGTCATCACCGACCGCCGCAACCTCGACTCACAGCTCCGCGAGACGATCGGCGGCTTCTCGCAGACCGCGGGACTCGTCGTGAAGATCGACGAGCAGTACGGGGCGAAGGGCGCCCAGTTGGCGAAGGCGCTCTCCCGGGACACCGGCAAGATCGTCACGGTCACCCTGCACTCCTTCCCGGCGCTGCTCGACTACGTCAAGCGCAACCCCACCGAGATCCAGGGCTCGAACTTCGCGATCATCGTGGACGAAGCGCATTCCTCGCAGTCCGGCGGTGCCGCCACCGACGTACGGAAAGCCCTACGCGACCTCGGACTGGACTCCGACTCCGACGACGCGGGTTCCACGGAGGCACAGGCGGAAGAGCCCGCCCCCACCCTCCAGGAACAGTTGAAGCAGGAGGCCAAGAACCGCTCCATGGCCTCGAACCTCTCCTACTTCGCGTTCACCGCCACGCCCAAGGACAAGACGCTCCAGCTCTTCGGCACGCTCCAGGACGTCGAGGGCGAGGCGAAGTACCGGCCGTTCCACACCTACTCGATGCGGCAGGCCATCGAGGAGGGCTTCATCCTCGACCCGCTGCGCAACTACGTCACGTACGAGACGTACTGGAAGCTCGTCAACAAGAACCCCGACGAGGTGGAAGTCGACCCGACCAAGGCGAACCCGCTGCTGGCCCGGTACGCGCTGACGCACGAGTACACCGTCGCCCAGCACGCACAGGTGATCGTCGAGCACTTCGTCGCGCACACCCGCGGTCGTCTGGGAGGTCGCGCCAAGTCGATGGTGGTGACCGCCTCGCGGCAGTCCGCCGTGCAGATGGCCCGTGCCATCAAGAGCTACCTCAAGGACCGCGGGTACGACACCAAGTACCCGGAGCTCGGAGTTCTCGTCGCCTTCTCCGGCTCGCTCACGATCGACGGCGAGGAGACGACCGAGCCGAAGGAGAACGGCGGGATCGCGGAGAGCGCGCTGCCGAAGGCGTTCGCGTACACCCGTGCCGATGACAAGGCGATCCGCTCCGGCGGGAAGGGCCAGCAGGAGTACCGGATTCTCGTCGTCGCGGAGAAGTACCAGACCGGCTTCGACCAGCCGCTCCTCACCACGATGTACGTCAACAAGACGCTCAGCGGCATCGCGGCCGTACAGACCTTGTCCCGGCTCAACCGGACCGCCGAACGCAAGGCCCAGGCGGACCTCGCGGTGCTGGACTTCGTCAACAAGGCCGAGGACATCCAGGATGCCTTCCGTCCGTACTTCGAGGAGGCGATGACCCTGCCCTCCGACCCGAACCTCCTCTACCAGGCACAGAGCCGGGTGATGTCCGCGCCCATTCTCGCGGCGAAGGAAATGGACGAGTTCGCCGAGGCGTACTTCGAGGCCCAGGAGAAGGCGGCAGGCTCACAGGCCAAGTGGGAGAAGCTGCATGCCGAGCTCTACCGGCTGCTCTCCCCCGCCGTCGCCCGCTTCACCGCCCTCCAGGCGAGCGACGACGAGGACGACGAGCAGACCGCCGAGGACTTCCGCGCCGATCTCAACGACTACGTCCGCAAGTACGGCTTCCTCGCACAGATCGTCCCGTACCAGGATGCGGAGCTTGAACGGCTGCACCTGTACGGCCGCCACCTCCTCAACCGGCTGCCGCGCAGGGCGGACGGAGGGGTGGACATCGGAGAGGTCGACCTCAGTCACCTCCGGGTGGAGCAGACCGGCGAGCACGATGTCAGCCTCTCCCCCGAGGGTCCGACGACCATGCCGGGCTTCGGCGACGGAACGGGCGGGGCGCAGGAGCCGGAGAAGTCCCTGCTGTCCGAACTGATCGACCGGTTCAACAGCAAGTTCGGCACCGACTTCACCGAGCAGGACCTGCTGCCGGCCTTCAACGCGGCCGTCGCGGACTCCGAAGTACGCCGCGTGGCCGTCGTGAACGACGAGGCGAACTTCGGCGAGGTCTTCGACGAGGTCTTTGCCGACAAGGTGGAGGAGCACGTGGGCCTCATCACCGACCTCGGCAAGCGGTACTTCGCCCCGGACAAGGGCTTCCAGTCCTCCCTCAACCGCAGCGCCCGCCGCGCGGCGTGGCGGATGATCCGCCGCGAGGAGGGCGTGGACGACGCGGCCTGATGGCCGGGGGACGGACACACGCGTGGGACCTGTCGCTGGTGGTTCGCGGCAGGTCCCACGTGGCTGCGTACGGCTCAGATCGGCCGGTCGGCCGCCAGCCCGACGAACCCGGCCCACGCGTGGGGGGAGACGGTCAGGACCGGACCGGCGGAGGTCTTCGAGTCGCGGATGTGTACGGCTCCGGGGGCGTTGGCCACCTCCACGCACTGTCCACCCTCGGCGCCGCTATAACTGCTCTTGACCCAGGCGAGTTCCGGAACGGCAACCGAGGGTTCTGCGGTGTTCATAGCTCTCCCAGCAACTTCTCGACGTATCCCAGGGTCTCTCGCGGAGTGAGAGCCTGGGACCGGATGATCCCATAACGCGCCGCAGCCAGACGGACCTCTTCGCGATCCGTCAGCAGGCTGCTCCGGCCTTGGACCTCCATGTACGTGAGATGCTCTCCGCCTTTGCGCGTGATCACTGTGAACGGGCCGTCCACCCCGGCGTTGTCCTCACGGTCGAGGGGCATGACCTGGATCTCCACATTCCGATTCTGACCAATGAGGAGAAGTTGTTCGAGTTGGCCTCGCAGCACGGGCTTTCCGCCAAGGCACCTTCGCACAACTGACTCCTCAAGGACGAAGCTCAGCAATGGTGCGGGCCAGCGGCTGAAGATCTCCTGTCGAGCGAGGCGCGCTGTCACTCGGAGCTCGATCGTCTCCTCGTCCAGCAACGGGCGACGCATCGCAAGCAACGCCCGCGTGTACTCCTCCGTCTGCAACAGCCCGTTGACTACGTGGGTGTCGTACACGCACAACTCGACCGCCTCGGCCTCCAGCCGCGCCATGTCCCGGAAGAACGCCGGATACTGCGCCCGCGCGACCTCCTCCTTCAGCGCCTTGAGCACACCCCCGGCATCCAGAACCTCGTCCGCCCGGTCGATGAACGTCGGCGGTGGAATCCGTCGCCCCTGCTCGAACGACGCCACCGACTGTCCCGCGTATCCCACCCGCTTCCCGAACTCCGTCCGGTCCAGCCCCGCCCGCACCCGCAGCAGCTTCAGCTGCCTCCCGAACACGGTCACCACACCCGAGCCCGGCTCGTCCTCCGGACGAGGCCCGGCGTCATCCCGTTCGCCCGGCTCGCCCCGCTCGCCCAGCCCCATCGGCTCCGAAGTATCCATCGGCCTCACCACCTCACCGGCCCAACGCCGCGCCCCGGAGATCGTCACGCGGCGTGCCACGTACACATCGCACACCGTCGCGTACAAGCAGCACTCGACGGCGCGTCACCACTGGTCACGCTACGCCACCGAGCGTCACCGTGAAGGCATGACAAGCAAGCAGCCACTCCCCGTACGCCCCACCCGCACCGCCCAACCCCTGTTCCCCTGGCATCACTTCACGATGCGCTTCAGCTCCACCCCACGCGGCGCCCGTCTCGCCCGACGCCTGGCCGGCGAACGCCTCGACGCCTGGGGCATCCCCTACGCGAGCGATGCCCATGACGTGCTGACGCTGATCGTGGCGGAGCTCAGCGCGAACGCCGTACGCCACGGGCACGTACCCGGACGTGACTTCCGCCTTCGGCTGTCCGCGGAGGGCCGGGCTCTCCGCGTGGAGGTCACCGACACGCGCGGCGAACGCATCCCCGTCCTCGCCGAACCGTCGGACGACCTGGACGGAGGCCGCGGCCTGCTCCTGGTGGCCGCGCTCACCGACCGCTGGGGCTGGTATCCGTGCGTCGACGGGCCGGGCAAGACGGTCTGGGCGACATTCGCCTTGACCGGTCACATCGAAGCGCACTGCGTCACCGGCGACGGCTACGGTCGGCCGACCGAGTTGTAGGCCGCCCCGCCGGGACCCGATTGGCACGCATGTCAGAACGCCTGCATGTAGACCCGAGTGCTGTCGGCGTCCAGTTCAAGGACGTGGATCTCGATCCACCCGACCCCACTCCGTCGCTTGTCACCCGCGCAGGGCGGACACACCCCAGCCCAACGGGCGCCCTTCTGGGTCTGAGGCTCAGCAAGACCGAGGTGCCCGAAGAGTTCGGCCGCAGGGGGAAGGTCGTGGTTCCTGGTGCGCAGCGGCTTCTCGGGACGCAGATCTGCTGCAATCCGTTCGGCGGTCTTCTCGTCGGTGACGAAGGAGAGCAGGTAGATGTCTTCCTGCGGGTTGACCTGAACGGCGCCCTTCACTTCCTTCGCTCGCTCGGGCACCTTCACCTTCATGAACGCGGACGCCTCGGAAGCGCCCATGCCCTTTCCCCAGTGCGTGGTACGTCCGTCGGCCACGCTCGGATCGTCCGCGCCGGCATTCGAGCAGGAGGTGAGAAACAGGGCGGTGCAAAGAGCCGCGAACAGACTTGTCCAGCGGGCGTGTTGAGTATTCATCTGTTTTCCTCGTCGCCGCGCGAGACGTCCCCGCGGGAGCCTTCACGGCCAGGGTCTGGCGGCGTAACCCCGGAGGCTGAGCCACTGTTCAGGTCATGGGTGAAGGTGGAGCTGCTGCCGCGCATGTCGAATTCCTGAGCGAAGCCCACCTTGTGCAGTCGCCCCATGTCGTCGTCCGGGATGACGACTCCACCGGGAAACGTCGTCGACTTGCCGCTGTCCCAGTTGTAGCGGTCCCACACGTTGACCTGGTAGTCGAGCGAGACCTTGGGCGTACCGCCCTCACCTGGGGTGACCGTGACCATGCCCGAGACGTTCTGCTGGTGCGACCCGACCGCGTGGAACCATTCGTCCTCACCGAACGTCCGGCCGAGAGCCTGGCTCTCCACGGGAACGACGACTGTCTTGTCGCTACCCGCCCTCTCGAATTCATCGAGAGCCTGCCGGCGCCATACCTCCTGATTCTCTGCGAGGTGAAGCGTGCCGATCTCGGACCGAAACCCGGAATCGGCGTGCAGAATGCGGTCGACGTCCAGGTCGAGCGGCTCACCGGTGCCGCGAAGATAGTGCTCCATGTTGCGGGACGCCGCGACCTCTCCCGTAACGTCACCCCCTGCGGCGATTCCCTCTGCCCGGGCCAGAAGCAGTAGGTCGCGGGGCGTGGGCTCCTCGGAGTCGAAGGCTCCCGAGCCTTCGTCGGCGGACGTCCACTTGTACTGGGGGTCCATGATCCCCGCCGCTCGCAGCTCCTCGCTCCGCTCCCTCAGCAAAATGCCGCGGGTTACCGGTTCGAGGTCGCGCCACCACTCCGCTACCGCCTTCCTTCCCTGGGGCATGTTGGCGGCCTTGCCGGCCTCCTCCAGGGACGGGTAGGGGCTGTCTGTGGGGTGTCTGTTGAAGCCGTTGATCGTGCCGTCCAGGACGTCGGAGTCGAGAACGGCGGCTGCAAGGGCAAGTCTGATGCCATCGTCGGCGTCGGTGACCGACTTGACCGCCTGGCCGAGGCGGTCAGCCCACTCGGCCTCCGCTGCGCGTGCGCTCTCCTGATAACTGGGGTCGTGCACGTATGCGGTGCGCGCGCTCTGGCTGAGCCGTTCGGTATCGAAGGCGACAACGCCTTGATCAGAGACTCGCATTCCGTCCTTGACGGCATCGGCGCGCACGGTCTCCACCCTGCTTCGGAGATCGACGAGCTGGGTGTGCGCTTCGCTCAGGATGGAAGCAACCGCCTTGGCCTCTTTCTGCGCTCCTTGGAGTTCCATGAGCGTCACAGTGAACCGGTAGTTCGCGGCGTCGGCGCTCAGGCCAACCCACGACTCCCCGAGCGAGACGCCGTGGACATCCCGTTTGTACTGGTCCTCGATCGTCTTGAACTTGCCCGCCATTTCACGCCACTTATCGGCGGCTGTCGTGAGCTTGGACAGATCGGTGCTCATCACTTCGTGGTAGGTCGGCATACATCCCCCTGGAGCCGGACGGCGGTCGACTGATCAGCAGTTGTCGATCCGGGACTGCCGAGCCAGCTGCGCGGCGACGTCGAGATCGTTGTTCTGGAGGTCGATGCCCGTCTTTCCCAGGGCGTGCTTCTCTGCGGCCAAGCGGCTGCGCAGCGCCTCGACCTGCTTCTCCCACGTCTCATGCGCCTTCTTCAGCTCACCGGAGGTGTCCCAACCATAACCGTCCCTGGCGCCGAACTCCTTGACTGCTGCGTTCACGCTCTCAGCAGCGTGCTTGCCATCTCTCTCGACGCTGGGCTCCAATTCGTCATTGATCGCCTTCGCCGCCGCGTTCTTCTTTGCTGGGCTCGCGGCGAGATCAGGGCAACCGCCGCCTCCTGCCGCCGGAGCGAGTTGGTTGAGCTGCATCGGGACGGCATGCCGGGTGGTCACATCCGCCTTGATCTGCTCCCACTCTTCCCAGGCCATTGGGTTCCCTCCGTAAGTGTGATCGCTCCCGTCAAACATACGGAACGGCTCTCACCAGGCCCCTCGAACGGCTCGAAAGCGACGTCCAGGTCCCAGCCATTCTCCCGACGGCCGCGCCACCGCTGGACTGGAGATCGCCGCACCCGGGAGACTTGGGCCCCAACCATGTCGGGACCGACGCCGCAGCGCGCCCCGGTCAGCACACGCACATCGGGGGCAAGGTGCCGCAGCAGGTGATCTCTGGCCGTTACGAGCTGCTGGAGCAGTTCAACGAGGGCGGCATGGGCGTCGTGTGGCGCGGCTACGACGCCGTCCTCGACCGGCCCGTGGCCGTGAAGGTCATTCGACAGGCGTCGATCACCTCCCCGCAACTCGCCGAGGAGTTCGCCAAGCGGTTCCGCCGCGAGGCCCGCATCACCGCGCGCATCCAGCACCCCGGGGTGCCGCAGGTGTACGACGCGGTCCTCGACGAGTCGTACGAGCGACTGTTCCTGGTGATGGAGCTAGTCGATGGCATGCCGCTCTCCGCCTATCTCCACCCCGATCATCCTCTGCCCGTCAGCTGGGCGGTCGCCGTCGCCGCTCAGGTCGCGACCGTGCTGTCGCATGCGCACGACGTGCCGGTGATCCACCGCGACCTCAAGCCGGGGAACATCCTCGTGGCGCGGGACGGAACGGTGAAGGTCCTCGACTTCGGGATCGCGGCGATTCTGCGTACCGACGTCACCAAGCTGACCGCGACCGGAAGCCCGGTCGGCACCTACCAGTACATGTCGCCGGAGCAGGTACGCGGTGGGCGCATCACTCCGCAGACCGACCTGTACGCGCTGGGGTGCGTGCTGCACGAGCTGCTCAGCGGGCGGGTCGTGTTCTCTGCGGAGAGCGAGTACCTGCTGATGTTCCAGCACGTCAACGCAGCTCCCACCCCGCTGCGGGAGCTGCGGCCGGACGTACCCGAGGCGCTGGAGGAGCTGGTGCTGCACCTGCTGCACAAGGCACCCGAGCAGCGGCCCGCCGACACGCAGGAGGTGTACGAGCGGCTGCTGCCGTTCCTCCCGCCACCCGGCCAAGAGCCCACCGCGGCCGAGTCCGGACCGGCCGGTGTACCCGACCCGACGGGTCTGTTCCGGCATCCGTACGCACCCCGCGCTCGTGCCCAGGCATCGGCGGCCGGGAGTCCCGCGCCCGCCGGCCCCGCCCCGCTGGCCCCACCGGTGCCCGTGCCCGCGCAGCTACGCCAGGACATCAAGGAGGCGTACGACCATTCCGACGCCCTTCTGGAGGAGGAGCGCTTCGCGCAGGCCGCCGAGGTCCTCGGTGAGGTCATCGCGCCCGCCGCTCTCGCCCTCGGGTCCGAGAGCAAACCGGTTCTGGCGCTGCGTCGCCAGCGTGCCGCGATCCGCCTCCTCGGTGGCGACTACCGGGCCGCGCTGCCGGAGTTCGACAGCCTTGCCGACGCCTACGCCCGCATCAGCGGCCCCACCGGCGAGCAGTCCCGTGCCTGCCACGCCCAGGCCGCCCGCTGCCGCGCGGAACTGGGCCAGGTCACCGACGCGCTCGCCGCCCTCCAGAGCGTGCTGGACGTCGTACGGACCCTCGACAGCGACGTCAGCGAGGAGGCCGTCGAGCTGCGGCACAACATCGGGATGCTGCTTCTCGCCCAGGGGCGTGCGGCCGAAGCCCTGCGGATTCTCGAACCACTCCACGAGGACATCTGCATGCTGTTCGGGCCCGCGGACGAGATGAGCGTCGAGATCGCTGAGGCGCTCGCCGTGATCCGCCTCGGGCTCGATGATTCCGAATAGCGGGAAAAGCCTGGTAGGTCCCACCGGACGTGGGACGATCTTGCCGATCAATAGGCGACCCAATCGTGCGTGGTCGGGGACGAAGGCACGGAGCCCGTCTACGTCGCCTGACGGACATCCCCGGGCCGAGACCCCGTCCACGTCCCGGCCGCGAAGGCGACCCCACCCGCCACCGCACCCCGTACTTGAGTGAGGAGAACTCTTCCGTGCCGCACCTTGCCTTCGACATCGGCTTCTGCGCCCAGCTCGGCAAACTTCAGGGCTCCGTGCGGGAGGGTGTGTTCGGGGCCTGGGAGAAGTTCGAACGCCTCACGCTGGACCAGCTCTTCAAAGACCCGGGTCTGAAACTGGAGACGTTGAAGCAGGCCAAGGACCCGCACATCCGCACCATCCGCATCTCTCAGGGCACACGCGGCGTCGTCCTCGCGCCGGACCACGGCGACACCTTCGTCCTGCTGCGTGTGATGCCCCACGACAAGGCCATCGCCTGGGCGATCAAACAGAAGGCCAGCATCAATGCGGTCACCCGGGCCATCGAGATCCGCGACATCGCGATGCTCGATGAACTCACCCCCGCGTACGAGCAGATGGCAGCCGCGCCCGACGACCGACTCTTCTCCAAGGTCTCCGACGGCGACCTGTCCGCCCTCGGCATCGACGGGACCACCCTTCGCCAGGCCCGCGCTCTCACCACCAAGGAACAGCTGGAGGTGTTCGCGCCCTACTTCCCGCAGGACCAGCGGGAGGTGCTGGAGTACCTGGCCGAGGGCTTCACCGTCGAGGAGGTCTGGCGAGACCTGGTGTCCCTCAACCTCCCCACCTCCTCCGCCGATCCGGTGGACACGAGCGACTATGCGACCGCCATCGGTCACACCCGCACCCGTATCGCCCTCATCACCGCCTCCGACGAGCTGCGTGACATCCTCGACAAGCCGTTCACTGCCTGGCGCATCTTCCTCCACCCCTCCCAGCACAAGGTCGCCTACCGGGCCAGCTACTCCGGGCCTGCGCAGGTGACAGGCGGCCCCGGCACCGGCAAGACCGTCGTCGCACTGCACCGGGTGCGACACCTGCTGGCGTACCTGCGCGACGGCGAGCGCATCCTGCTGACCACCTACACCAACGCTCTCGTCGCCGCGCTGCGCAACGGGCTTGCGGCACTCGTCGAGGACGAGGAGCTGCGCGACCGCGTGGACATCACCACCGTCGACGCCCTGGCCAGCCGAGTCGTCTCCACCTCACGCCGTCCGCTGCGGGGCGGCGAGGAGGAGGCCCGTTGGGAGCAGGCCGCGCGCACCACCGGCTTCACCGGCACGGCCCAGTTCCTCGTGCAGGAGTACAAGCACGTCGTCCTCGCCCAGAACCTGCGGAGTCCGCAGGAGTACGAGATCGCCGACCGGCGTGGGCGAGGCAGCCGCCTCCCTGCCGCCGAACGCCCCCTGGTGTGGCGTACGGTCCAGGAGTTCTCCGACGGGCTCAGCGCCGACGGCCTGCGCACCTACTTGGGTACGTGCGCCGAGGCTGCCGACCTGCTCGAATCGAGGGGACCTCTGTACCGCCACATCGTCGTGGACGAGGCGCAGGACCTGCACCCCACCCAGTGGCGGCTCCTGCGCGCCGCTGCTCCCACGCGCCCCGACGACCTGTTCATCGCCGGTGACCCCCACCAGCGAATCTACGACTCGAAGGTGTCACTCAAGGCCCTCGGCATCAAGGTCGCGGGCCGCTCGACGAAGATGCGGAAGAACTACCGCAGCACCCACGAGATCCTCAGCTGGTCCACTGCACTGCTCGTCGGCCGTCCCATCGCACAACTGGAGGACGACGACCGCAACGAGACCCTGCTGGGATACCGTTCCGCCCTCCACGGCAGCGGCCCGGCCGTGTACGCGGCTGCCTCCGAGGAGGCCGAACTGGACGCGCTCGTCGCGCAGATCCGCACCTGGACCGAGGCCGGTGTCAGCCCCGGCGAGATCGGCGTCAGCGCACGCTTCAACAGGAACTGCGCCCATGCAGTCGAACGACTGACGGCCGCCGGCATCCCTGCCGCACAGCTACGGTCCGACGCATCCGAGGACGCGCCGACCGTACGCATCGGAACGATGCACTCCTTCAAGGGGCTGGAGTTCCGGTGCGTGGCCGTCATAGGGGTGCACGAAAGGGCGCTGCCCTTTCCGCGCGCCGTGACGCCGGTCGAAGTGGACCGTCTCCAGCACGAGGCGGACCTCATGGCTGAGCGCTGCTTGCTCTTCGTTGCCTGCACCCGTGCCCGCGACGGGCTGTACGTGTCCTGGTCAGGCGACCCGAGTCCGTTCCTGGTCGAGGCGGGAGCCGCTTGAGGGCGGTGCAGGAGGAAGCCACTTCTCAGGTACGCCCCTCCTCTGAGGCGATCGAGCGCCACACGGACATCAGCCCACGGGCCAGTGGCTCCGAGCCCGCAGCCAGGACAGGCGAGCCGAACCCGAACTCTCCCCCATCCAGGCCAAGCACCGCCTTGCCGCGTTCCCGCACAAGCGCCGTCCCGGCCGCCACGTCCCATGGCTTGGGCCCGATGCACACACACGCGTCGAGCCAGCCCTCGGATACGCCCACCAGGTCCAGACTCATGGCCCCCTGCAAGCGGATGCGGTAGGCCTCGTCGTACAGCCGGCCGATGAACCTCCCGGCCCGGGTCCTTCCTGAGCCGACGCCGGTCAGGCCGACCACCGCATGTGACAACTCCACCGCACCGGACGAACCGGTGGCCGCAAGACGCGTCGTCCCCGTGCTCCAGCGCCTGCCGAGGGCCGGCGCGTGCACCACCCCCAAGGACGGCGTGCCGTCCGCCACGTACGCCAACGAAAGAGCGTGTCCTGGGGCACCCCGGGTGAAATTCATCGTGCCGTCAATGGGATCCAGCAGCCAGCACCTGGGCGGCAGCGGCCCCTTCCCGGACGATTCCTCGCCGATCACCGGAATCCCGGGGGTACGCTGCCTCAGGACTCGCGTCACCCGTCGCTCGACCTCGACATCAGCGTCCGTGACCTCTTCGCCCGAGGGCTTGAACCGCGTGCGCGCCCATTCCTCCCCCGCCGCGGCGAGCCACCGCGCTCCCGCGTCCATGGCCTCCTCGGCGACAGCGCGCAGCTCCCGCACCTCACTCACGTCAGGTCGAGCGGCCGCTCGACAAGCTTCTCGGCATGGGCTCCGTGCTCCCCCATTACATAGAAGCTGAGGCGGTCGAAGGTCCAATGGACCGGTACGGAGGTCCTCTCAGGGGCGGTCCTGACCAGCTCCAGGGCAGCCTCTTCGCCAGTCCGGCCCAGGGTGATGTGCGGCGCGTACGCGTCGCCGGTGTATCGGTACCCGTACCGAGTGAAACTCGCGCGCTCGCTCTCCGTGAACCTGCTGGTGTCCTTGGCCGTGTCGAACGCCGAGCGGTCGAGGTAGGGGTCGAGTACGCCGAGGACCGCTTCCTGGAGCTTGTCCAGCAGGAGTGGCCGCTCGACCGACATGAACAGCCAGCCCGTGGGCTGATAGACGATTCCGGTGGAGGTGAGGTGGAGCTCGCTCGGCAGGCTCACCGAGGCGCCGATGGTCACCAACTCCCGCACCGGGTCCAGGGCGTCGACGAACGGGCCCTGAAATACGGTGAGATGAGGAAGGTTTCCCTCCGGACTCAGCGGGGGCTGAAGCCGATGCTCACCCCCCACGTCTTTCTGCAATTGGATCGCAGTGCGGGTGTGCTCCGCGCTCGGAAGCAATGCGACACCAAGCCATCTGGTCACGGATGAGCTCCTATCCTCGAAATCACGTGCAAGGCCGCATCGAGCCCGCGGCGCATACAGGCTGTCGGCGGCTCCCCGTGCAGCCACGCCGCGATGACACCCGCGTTGAAGGCGTCGCCGCCTCCGGTACGGTCCACTGGTTCGACGGCCTCCGTCGGCTCGTGGAAGACCTCACCGGCGGCCGATGCCCAGACGGCACCGCGGGACCCCACAGTCAGAATCACATCTCCGGACAGCCGTTCGGCGTACCGCCGCGCAGTGCCGGCGTCGTCGTCCACCAGCGCCCCGGGCAGCCGACGCGCCTCGTCCGCGTTCATCAGATTCAGTTGCACGTCCCAGGCGAGGGAGCTCATGTCGCGACCGTTCCATTCGACCGAGACCGAGCGGCCGGTACGGCGGGCGAGATCGACGACGCGCGTGAGGGATAGCGAGGGCTCGCCGACGACATGCACATGGTCCACATCGCGCACATCGTGCTCGGTGACGGCCTTGATCGCGAGATCACGGTCGGCTCCGGCGAACGTCATCATCCGCTTTCCGGTCCCGGAAGACAGCACGATTGCCATGCTCGTCTGCGCCGAGGTGTCCAGGTGGATCAGCGAGGTGTCGATCCCTCCAGCACGCAGGTCCTGCAGGCACAGTCTCCCCAGCACGTCGTCGCCCACCGCGGAGACCAGACGGACCTCGCAGCCCTGCCGGGCCAGGCCCAGGGCCGTGTTGGCAGCAGAACCCCCGGGCCGTGCCGCGTACGCGTTGCCTCGAAGCTTTTCGTGCTCCTCCGGCAGGCGCTCCGCGGCCACGATGATGTCGAAGTTGGTGCCTCCGACCGCAAGCACACGCTTCGGCCGCGTCACGGGTCCCCCAGCCGGTAGCTCTCGAACAGGACGTGCCGCACCAGGCGTTCCCGGCTGTGTTGGCTGCTCTGATGGGGGAACGAGGCTTGGGTGATCAGGTCGTGCACCAGCTCTTCGAAGCGTTCCTCGTCCGAGCCCATGTCATGGAACCTGCGCATCAGTTCGCGGTGGAGTTCCGCCGGCTGCATTCTCATCTCGGCGAGCCACACTCGGTTTGCGATGAGCACATTAGCGGCGGCCGAGCGCAATTGGGCCTGCGCACTCTGCGGGAGCATGTCCGAGTTGAGCAGTTCGAAGTAGTCGTCCTCGTCCCGGGCATGCATCCGCAAGTTCTGCCCGCCGACCGCCAGGACGTCCCTGTTCAGATGGAAGAGCTCAAGACCGAGATGGTGCGGGACATCGAGAATCCGTATGCCGCGCTCGTGCAGTCCTGCCTCGTCCGTCGAGAACGCCGCCAGGATATTGGCGAACATATCGCTGTGCCGGGGGACGGCGATCTCGGCGCCTGCCGGATTCCGGAGGAATTCCACCGCTGTCGTGTCTCCCCAACGCCCCCCGCGCGCGGCAAGCAGGTAGAAGTTTCGGCCACCCATGGAGTGCCCCACCCGTCCGACGGAAACCACTTGGGAGCGGAGTTCCTCATCGCCCTCGGTCATCCGCGTCAGCCGCTGCTCGTTGTAGATCGCAAGGTCCAGCCCGCGCTCCGCGACATCCTTCACCAGGTGGTCCGACCAGGGCCGCTGAACCGAAACCACCCGGTGGTTACGCTGGGCCAGGGCCTGTTCGAAGCCGCAGCCGAGCAGGAGAGCCTTCACCACGATGAGCGTCGAGTCAGCGAGGCGTGTCGTTCCGGCCCGGTGTTGCACAGCGGCGAGTGCATGCCGCTCCTCGTTCTCGGCGAGAGACGAGCTCGTCTGTCCGTACCAGGCGGCCAGTTGTGTGAGCGCGTTGAGACAGGGCCGTACGTCCTCGGCGGAGATCTCCTCGTCCGCCGCCTTGTGTGCGTGGCTGCCGAAGTTGCCGTAGTTCTGAATCGTGCGAATGGCGAGCACGACCTTCGAAGGTACAAGCCCCTTGGCGGTGAGCACTGTAAGCAGGGATTCCAGCGTCGGCTTGGAGCCGACTGCCTCCTGCATGGCAATGTCCATGAGGATCGACTCCGCCGCCCGTCTCGCCGTACTGAGAAACACCTCTGGATCCGATTCGGCGTATCTCAGAGCCTTCTTGTAAAGCCGGAGCGACTCACCCTCGTTGACCGTCACGTCGTCCGTGTCCTCTTCGGCAGTGTGCAACTGATGGTACCGACAGGGCCTTTGTGCAGGCCAGCCTCTCTCAATCGCGCCGCCCCGACCAGCCCCTCAGAGAGGCCAGGACAAGGCGCCCGTAGCGGGTGGCGAAGGCCATGGCCGTGGCGGCGAACGCTGCACCGAGGGCGATCAGGAGATGGCCGGGCTTCTCGTCACCCAGCACCTGAAGGATGCTCAGTGCGGTCCCCAGCGGCAGGCCCAGGATGGTGAGGACCCCGAGAGCCCCGGCGACCTGCTGGCCGTCCTGGGTCTGTACGAGCCTGGCATAGTCGGCGGCCTCGGCGAGGATGTCCTGGAAGCGCTCGGGCAGCCGGTACTGGTCCTGATAGGCGACTAACAGTTCATTGGCCGGGCCGTGGGCCGTCAGATGCTGGCGCCAGTAGGTGCTGCGGAAACCGGCGATGTCCAGTTCCAGCGCGGCCACACGCCGGCCGAGTCCGGGACCGTCGAACACGGCGGAGAGCCCGTCGGTGAGTTCGTCGATGTGGTCGCGCTGGGCGATCCCGAGAAGCATGGCATCGAGGTAGACCGAGCGGACGTGCAAGGCCGCGAAGTCGTAGAAGTCGCCGTCGCCCCGGTCCGGGCGATGGCCGAGGAACGCCGCGCCGTGTCTGAGTACGAGCGCGCTCCAGTCGGCGGAGATCCGTACGGCGTGTGCGGTCTGGTCCCGCAACTGTTCAGGAGGCGTGGGGAAGTCGGCCTCGTTCGAGCGGGAGGCGAGAGACCAGAGCCAGCGGTCAGCGGTGGCCGGGAGCGCGTCCTCGCCACGGAGTACGGCCGTGTGCGCTGGTCCGGGGGTGAGAAAAGCGACCGTATAGGCGTGCGCGGCTGCGAACGGGGCCGCGGTGGTCCTGGCCTCCGCGATGCCGTCCAGCAGCGCCTCGGGGGCTATCGGTCCGGTGAGCGGGTCGAGTTCCGCCGATTCCCGTCGGCCGATGGCCCGGAGTACGTCGAGGAGCACTGGTCCTTCGACGGTGAAGTGCAGGACTGCCAGGGCATGTTGATGATCCTGTGCAGTGGCGATGTGCAGGAGCTCCATGCCGTGCAGTCGCAGGGGACCGTGTGTGACGTCGGCAATCCGGTGCCAGCGGCAGGGCCGGTCCGGCGTTCCATACAACGCCCGCCCGGCCGCCTGGGTGAAATAGGTCTGCCGGGTCGCCACATCGGTCCGGTGGTGACCGAGCTCGAAGGGTAAGGGGCCCTCCTGCCACCCGGGCGCTGCCGGGAGCCGGACCGGCAGGATGACGGTAAGCGCCTGCCGCACGCCGGCGACGGAACCCATCTCGGTCACCGGTGTCCCGCCTCCGCACCACGACCAAGAACCTGGCCACAAGCCTTCTGTTCCTGCACCGGCACCCCCGCTTCCCCCGAATACTGCGCGACGCCGGGACAGGTTACCGGGCGCCCACCTCGCCCTGTGTACCGAACTCGATCAACAACGCTCCCACGCGATCGCCGACGACATTGTCGTGTATGCCACCTGCCGAGCCGAGCCCCGCACCAACGAGCTGGGGGCGCTCTCGTCGACGACCGCCCGTATGTCGCCGCCATCGTGGCGGGAGAGCATGATGCTGGTGTGGCTACCGATACGGTCTGAGGTCCCGCTCCAGTAGACCTACGCCGAGGTGACGGGCGGGTTCTGGGCCAGAGGACCGTAGCCGTTTCAGACCGACGAGAAGGTTCACGGTCTCTCTGCGGTGGCCAGGTCGTTGAACGCCGGGTTGTAGACCTTGCTCTTCGTCGCCTGCGACGGGCCGGACGTGCCCTGGACGGGAGACTCGAGTCCGTTCCCGGTCGAAGCGGGAGCGTCCTGAGCATGGCGGAGGGGAGAGCTTGCCCCAAGCGGCCACTTCCCCACCTATGAACACACCACGCCTGGGCATCCCGGGGCGTTGGCATGCGAATACTCCGCCCGGTTCAGGGCGCCCTGAACAGCTCCGGGAAGCGCGGAGCGAGCCACGCCCTGCGGCCCCAGGCGAGAATGCGGCCCGAGGCGATGGCAGCCACCGGGTTGCGGCGGCCCAGCGCCATCAGGAAGAACGTGACCGGCTCGATGTGGATCGTGCAGTCCGGGCGGGCCGGAGGCTGCGACGCGACCGTTACGGCTCCGTCGGTGAACGTCACGCCGAAGCGGGCCCCGCTCCACAGGCGGATCGTGTAACGGGCGGTCAGGCCGGCTGTGGCAGCGGCATCGGTCACCCGGGACATCGCGGTGATCAGGAAGGGCAGGGTGAGGTCGACCCGGGTGCGGTCGATCATGTAGGGGCGGCCCAGTGCGCGGGCGAGGTCGTAGCCGTGGCCGAGCATGTGTGCCAGCAGATACGAACCCAGGACCTCGGGGCTCATCGTGCCCAACGGGGTGACCACTGTCCCCTCGGTCGCGCGCCGGTCCATCGCCTTGAGGTACGCGTCGGCCTGCGCGACGATCATCCCGGCCAGCGGACCGGCCGCGCGCTCGTCGAACGCGGCGAGCGCGCGTTCGTTCGCCCCTGCGAGGCTCTGTGGCGTGCCGTCGCCGTAGCTACGTTCCTGGCCTGCCGCGATGTCGGCCATCAGCTCGTTGGCTTGCGCCAGGTGCGCGCCCGCCTCGCCGATGTTCCACTCCGAGCCGGGTATGGGAGCACCTGTGTCGGTGGCTTCGCGCAGTACCGCGGCAATCTCCAGGGCAGTGTCTCGTATCGCATCGGCAAGCCCCTCGGGCAGAGTGCCCCGTACGTCCTGCCCGGACTGTCCGGACCGTCCAGCCACTGATTCCACGCCGCACCTGTCGTCGACAGGGTGTACCCGCGGTACACAAGACCAGGTGACGGGGGCGTCGACAAGCCCTCAGGTGGCACTCCGCTCGCTCGCCTCCCGCAGATCGCGCTCCACCGCCCGGTGGAACGCCTCGTCCGGGTCTCCCGCCGCGCTGCCCGGACGGCCGGCACGCAGCAGGTCGCGCCAGCGGTCCTGGCTCCAGTTCGCGGGGGTCGTGGTGCGCATGAAGTCCTCGACCAGGGCGAGGAAGCGGGCGGGGTCGCTGTGGAAGGGGAAGTGGCCGGCGCCCTCGAAGATCTCCAGACGGCTGCCCGGCATCGCCGCGTGGGCGCTGTAGGCGTGATCGACCGGGACGATGCTGTCACGTGATCCCCAGAGCAGCAGTGTGGGCATGCCCTCCGCCAGGTAGCAGCGATCGAGCATGGTGACCACCTGGCCGCGCCAGTCCACGACGGCCCTCAGGGTGCTGATGAACGCGCTGCGGGACGTGGCGTCGGGGAGGGCGTCCACCAGGTCGACGAGTTCGGCGGCGTCCTGGCCGAGGTCCGTGTCGAGGAGTTTCATCAGGCGGGTGAAGAGGCCCACCTGGGCGCGCATGCCCGGCAGGCGCAGGGCGGACAGCATCAGGTCGGCGCCCGGCAGCGAGACGGCCCTGAGGACCGGGGTGACCTCGGCGCCCACTCCGCCCGCGCTCACCAGGATCAGGCGGTCGGTGCGCTCGGGGAACTGGTAGGCGAACTGCATCGCCACGCCACCGCCGAGGGAGTGACCGACGAGGGTGGCGCGTTCGATGCCCAGGACCCCCAGGAGGTCGCGCATGCCGTTCGCGTAGCCCGCCACCGAGTAGTCGGCCCGTGGTTTGGCGGAGGCGCCGTGGCCCAGGAGATCGGGGGCGATGACCGTGTGGTTCCGGGCCAGCTCCGGGATCAGGTTCGCCCAGGTCGCCGAGGAGTCGCCGATGCCGTGGATCAGGAGGATCGCCGGGCCCTCGCCCACGATCCGGTAGGCGCGACGGTAGCCGTGGACGACGTGGTGGCTCAGGCGTACGTCGTGGTCGCCCACCGCGTGCAGGCGGTCCGCGCGGGACGCGTGCGGTCCGGGTACCGGGGCATCGGCCACAGGCTCGCCTCCTGTCGTGTCTCCATGTCCCCCTCAGCGTAGGAACCTCTGCCGCACGGGGCATTTCGACCGCGTTTCGCGTGGGATGCCGGACGGGCGGTGCTTCCGGGGCCGGGGGCGACCCCCAGACGGCCATGGGGGTAACCCCCCAGCGAAGTCGGGGATAAACCCGGTCGCTCGGCTGACGACCGGTCCGTAGGTTCTGAGGTGGAATCGAAGCATCGCTTCACACGACCTCCGGAGGACCCCCGTGACCGCCCCCTCGCACCGGCCGACGCGTACCGCCCACCCGGTTCTCGCGGCCTTCGTGCGCTTCGTCGTGTGCGGTGGTGGTGTCGGGCTCGCCTCCAGCGGGGTCCTCGTCCTGCTGAACGACCGCATGCCGATGGCCGTGGCCAACGCGCTGGTCACCGTCGTCTCCACACTGATCGCGACCGAGCTGCACAGCCGGGTGTCCTTCCGGAGCGGACGACGCGGCTGGGGAGTCCACCTTCAGTCCGGGCTGACGGTGGCCGTGAGCTATGCGTTCACCACCGGGGCCCTGCTGTGCCTGTATGCCGTGCGGCCCGAACCGTCGGCCCTGGTCGAGCAGACCGTCTACCTGTCGGCTTCGGCGCTGGCGGGGGTCGGGCGGTTCGCGTTGCTGCGGATCGTCGTATTCGCCGAGCGGGCGACGTCCGGTGATGCCGCCCTGGGCAAGGCGTCCGTGGTGATGGCCGCCTGACGTACCGTGCGAGCCCCTGGACGGTGCGGGCAACCACCGTAACCATGGGTTACATGTACATGTCGATCCCCCTTCAGCGGACGGCCACTTCCCTGACCGCCGGGCGGGGCTTGATGTACGCGGCGGCGAGCCCCCCTCACTCGCCGCACCACCCGATGACAGGAGTGAGTTGCCCATGCAGAGACGCACCTTCCTGCGCACCGTCACCGCCGGAGCGGGCGCTGTCGCCTTCTCCGGCAGCCTGTGGCAGCAGGCCGCGTCCGCCGACAGCGGTGCGGGCCCGTACGGACCGCTGCTGGCCCCTGATGTCAACGGAGTCGCCCTCCCGGCCGGCTTCACCAGTCGCGTGGTGGCCAGGTCCCTCCACCCGGTCGGGGGCACGATCTGGCACTCGGCACCCGACGGCGGCGCCTGTTACGCGGACGGTGACGGCTGGATCTACGTCTCCAACTCCGAACTCCCCCTGATCGGCGGCGCGTCCGCCATACGGTTCCGCGCCGACGGCTCGACCGACCGCGCGTACCGCATCCTCTCCGGCACCAACCTCAACTGCGCGGGCGGGGCGACCCCCTGGGGGACGTGGCTGTCCTGCGAGGAGATCTACCGCGGACGCGTCTTCGAGGCCGATCCCTTCGGCCGGCGGACCGCCGTGTCGCGCCCCGTCATGGGCCGCTTCAAGCACGAGGCGGCCGCCTGCGACCTGGACCACCAGGTCATCTACCTCACGGAGGACGAGGAGGACGGCTGCTTCTACCGTTTCACCCCGGCCACCTGGGGCGACCTGTCCCGCGGCCGCCTCGACGTCGCCTGCGCGACCACCGGCGACGGCATCGAGTGGCGCGCCGTGCCCTCCCCGTCCGCCCTCCTCACCCAGACGCGCCACCAGCTGACCGCCGCGCGGCACTTCGACGGCGGCGAAGGGTGCCACTACGCGGACGGCATCTGCTACTTCACCGCGAAGGGAGACCGCAAGGTCTGGGCCTACGACACGGACGCCCGGACCATCACCGCCGTCTACAACGGCGACGGCACCCTCAACGGAGTCGACAACGTCACCGGCACCACCGCGGGCGACCTGTACGTCGCGGAGGACGGCGGGAACATGGAGATCAACATCATCACGAGGGACGGCACGGTCGCCCCTGTCCTCCGCCTCGACGGGCACGCCGAATCCGAGATCACCGGTCCGGCCTTCTCCCCGGACGGCTCCCGGCTGTACTTCTCCTCGCAGCGCGGGACGAGTGGCGAGCGGACGGGATCGGGGGGCATGACGTACGAGGTACGCGGCCCGTTCCGGCACTGACGCTCCGGCATCGACGCCCCGACGCCACCCCCGGCCCTCTGGACGGCCGGGGGTCCAGTCGTGTGCGGGCTGTTCCCCGGCCGGGGGTTCGTGTGCGGGCTGTTCCCCGGCCGTGTCTGTGACCTGCCCCTGGCCTGGTATGTCCGACGTGTCAGTGGCGCCGTCTACTGTTCTCGGCAGGGCGCCGGATGTCCGTCGCACGGTATTCGACGCCCGTCGCACGGCATTTCGACCTCGGCCGCACGGCGTCCGAGGGGCGGGGCGGCGTTCGACGGTCGTCGTGCGGCATCGGAACAGTGAGGAGCAGGGAGCGAGCAGTGGCAGCGACACACCGGGTCCCGGCCGAGATGTTCCGGTTCACCATGGGCGACAGGGCACCGCTGTACTCGGCGATTCTGCAGACCTTCGGCGATGCCAACGAGCGTCTGGTGACGGCGCTCGGGCTGGACGAGGTGCGGGAGCAGCTGCGCGGTGTGGGGTGGTTCGGCGCGTTGACGGACGACGACCTCACGGGGGCTCTGAAGCAGCTCCGGGAGTGGGAGTTGCTGGACGTCATCCAGAACCACGCGGAGAACTACCGCACCGCGGAGGAGTACGAGCGGCGCAACCTGCAGTATTCGCTGACGCGGCGCGGGGAGGCGGCGTTCGCGGGGGTGCAGCACGCCCTCTCCGTGCTGGTGTCGACCGGCGCGCTCCAGACCGCTGTGCTCGACGCGATCGCGGACCGGCTGGCGGAGCTCGACCGGCTGGCGCAGGACGCGGCCTCGGGAGACCGGCGGATTTTCGCCACCCTGCAGGAGCTGGAGGGGCACTTGGACGCCCTCCGGGGAAACACGAAGCAGTTCAACGGCGAGCTCCAGCGGCTGTTGCGGACCGACGGTGCCGAGCTGTCCACCTTCCACGAGGTGAAGGGCGCCACGGTCGCCTATCTCCAGGAGTTCCTCACCAATCTCGATCAGCGGGCCCACGCGGTCTCCGCGGCCGTCGCCCGGGTCGAGGAACACGGCACGCCAATGCTGTGGGAGCGGGCGTTGCGCGGGGCCGAGCTGCCGCCGGCCGGGGGCGACGATCCCGCCCCGGCATGGCTGGCACGCCGGCAGGCCCGCTGGGACGGACTGCGGGCCTGGTTCCTGCCCGCCGACGGATCGCCCCCGCGCGTGGAGCATCTGCACCATGTGGCGCGCCGCGCCATCGTCACCCTGCTCCAGGTGCTGGACCGGATCACCGAGTCGCGGCGCAGGTCGACCGGTGCCGTGCAGGATTTCCGGGAGCTGGCCAGGTGGTTCGCCGCCGCACCCGGCGAGGACGATCTGCACCGGCTGTGGGCGACCGCCTTCGGGCTCGGGCCGTCGCGCCATGCGCATCTCGCCCACGCCGACCCCGAGCTCGTCGCCGCCACCGAGAGCTGGCACGACGCCCCGCCCGTGGAGGTCTCGGCGCTGCTGCGCACCAGTGGCCGCACGGAGAGGTTCACCCGCACCGCGCGGGTCCGGGACGTGGCGGCGCTCAAGGCGGAGCGGGCCGGGCGGGCGCGGGCGGAGCGGGCCGAGCTGGAAGCCGCGTGGAGTCTGCTGCGTACCGAGTCACCGGTGCGCCTCTCCCACTTCGGGGCGCTCGACCACGAGGTGTTCGAGCGCCTCCTCGATCTGCTGGGACGGGCCCTGGCGGTGCGCCCCGACACCACGGGGGCGCGGCGCGCCGTGACCGGTGACGGGCGGGTCGAGGTGGTGCTGCGGCCACCTGCCGACGCCGACGGGGCACCCGCTGTCCTGCGGACGGTCCGCGGCGTGCTGACCTGTCCCGATTACGTCATCGAGGTGCACACGGCGGGTGTTTCGGTACCCACTGGTGCCATGGACCGGGAGGTGGCGGCCGGATGAGTAATTTCGCCAATCAACTGGTGGTGGCCGAGCGGGAGGAGATGTCCCGCTGCATCCGTACGCTGCTGGTCCGGCCGTTGCTCACCGAGCGCTCCGACCCGGTGGTGTTCGACCTGGTGCGCCGCCGCAGGGACCCGCTGACGCACTGGTTCGACTATCACTGCGGCTGGACGCTGGCGGTCGAACCCCGGCTCGGGTACGCCCGGCTGCTCAAGGTCAACGCGGACGCCGACGCGTCCCGCCCGGCCAGGCGGACTCGGGCGGGCCGGGCGCCGTTCGACCGGCGGCGGTACGTCCTGCTGTGCCTCACCGCCGCCGAGCTGCTCTCCGTCCCGGTCACCACGATCGGGCTGCTGGCCGACCGGGTCGTACAGGCCGCGTCGGCGGACGAGGCCCTCCCCGCCTTCGACACGGCACAGCGCTCGGAGCGCGTCGCGTTCGTCGACGTCCTCCGGCTGCTGGAGTCGTACGGCGCGTTGCAGACCGTGGACGGGACAACGGAGAGCTTCGCCGAATCGGCCGAGGCGAAGGTCCTCTACCGGGTGGATTCCAGTGTGCTGATGCGGCTGCTCGCCGCGCCGTGCGGGCCGTCCCGGCTCGCGGTACCGGCCGCCGGCATACCGGCCGGCTTCGAAGCCCTGCTGGCCGGGCTCGTGCAGGAGCGCCGGTACGGGCTGCCCGGCAGCGGGGACACGGAGGACGACACCCCGGCGGACACACCGTTCTCCCCGGTCCAGCGCAATCTGTGGCTGCGGCACTCGGTGCTGCGGCGCCTGTTCGACCAGCCGGTGCTGCACCGTGACGAGCTGACCGAGGCCGAGCTCGGCTATCTGACCTCGCCCACGGGCCGGCAGATCCTGCGGCGAGCCGCCGAACAGGCCGGGTTCGTGCTGGAGGAGCGGGCCGAAGGCTTCCTGCTGGTCGATCCGGACGCCATCGCCACGGACAGCCGCTTCCCCGACGACGCGAACCACGCCAAAGTCGCCGCACTGCTGCTCCTCGACGTGCTGAACGCCACGCCCGCCGGGTGCGCACCCGAGCAGCTGGCCGTCGAAGCCGAACGGATTCTGGACCGCTTCCCGCGCTGGGGCAAGGCGTACCGGACGGAGGGCGGTGCGGCGGCGCTCGCCGGCGACGCGGTACAGGTCCTGGCCGATTTCCGGCTCGTACGCCGCGAGGGCGGCCGGGTCGTGCCCAGACCCGCCGCCGCCCGCTACCGCGTCACCAGTGCCACTCTCAAGGAAGAACACCCCGCATGACGGTCACCGCACTCCCCCTCCGCGCCTCCGGCTCCCCCACCGGGAGTCCCGGCCCCGGCGAGCGATGGCAGCCGGCCCGGGCCGGCGTGCTCAACGTGTGGCGCTACTACGACGAGGTGTTCACCTTCCACCACGGGCGTCTGCTGCTGCGCGGACCGAACGGCACCGGGAAGTCGAAGGCGCTGGAAGTCCTGTTGCCGTTCCTCTTCGACGCGAGCCTGCGTCCCCATCGGCTGTCCACCTTCGGCGGCTCGGAACGCACCATGCACTGGAACCTCATGGGCGAGGGCGCCACGGGGCTCACCCGGGTGGGATACGTGTGGCTGGAGTTCCGGACGGAACGGGGCGAGGACGGTGCGGAAGGGTTCCTCACCATCGGTGCGCGCCTCCAGGCCGGGGAGCGGACCACGACCGTCACCACGGACTTCTTCACCAGCCGTCGACGTGTCGGCGTTCCCGACGGGCTCTCCCTGGTCAACGAGTCGGGCCAGCCACTCACCAGGGCGGCTCTCGCGGCGGAGCTGTCCGGGCACGGGGAAGTACACGCGTCGGCGTCCGACTACCGGGACACCGTGCGCCGGACCCTGTTCCCCGGCCTCAGCGAGCAGCGCTACAACGCGCTGATCACCGCGCTGCTCCAACTGCGCACGCCGAAGCTGTCCCAGCGCCTCGATCCCTCGCTGCTCTCGGAACTGCTCTCGCGTGCCCTGCCCCCGCTCGACCAGGGTGAGATCTCCGAACTGGCCGACGGGTTCGAGCGGCTGGACCGCCGCCGCGAGCACCTCGCCCGGCTGGAGGACGAGGTGCGGGCCGCGCAGGCACTGGGCGCCCGCCAGCGCGCGTACGCCCAGCGGGTCCTGCGTGCCGGGGCCGCCGCCCTCATCTCGGC